>CAYWBX010000001.1:0-19570 GCA_964456015.1 uncultured Hyphomicrobiaceae bacterium
GCAGGGACAAATTAGCCGAAGCCCTGCGGTGCCTCGGTTTTCCATTGAAATGAACTGGTTACGGCAGGAAGGCCGATCACGGGTTTGGCGCATGGCGCCCATGGCAGGAGTCCGGCGCACGGCGCTCCGCGTCGCAGCAGCGGCCGTCGTCGTCGGCGTCGCACTCTCTCCCGCAAGCGCAAGGCTCGCCTGCAGGAATACAGGAAGCTTCGAGCGCTGGCTTGTGGAATTCCGCAAGGAGGCGGCCGCCAGCGGCGTTTCCGCCAGGACGATCGACGTGGCTCTTGGCGGCATGACGCTCGATTCCGGGATCATCGCCAGAGATCGGCGGCAGAGCTTTTTCTCGCAGAGCTTTCTGGAATTCTCCGACAAGCTGGTGCGCAATCGGCCGGACAGCGGCAGACGCAAAATCGCCCAGCGCAAAGCCATTTTCGAGGCGGCCGAGCGACGCTACGGCGTGCCAGCCTCCGTCATCACCGCTTTCTGGGCCCTCGAGAGTGATTTCGGCACAGGCATGGGCAACCTGCCGGTGCTCCGTTCGCTCGCCGCCCTCGCCTACGATTGCCGGCGCGGCGACATGTTCCGCGGCGAACTTCTCGCCGCGCTGAAGATCATCGACCGGGGCGACTTGCGTCCCGAGGAGATGATTGGCTCCTGGGCCGGCGAGCTCGGCCAGACCCAGTTTCTGCCAAGCCACTACCTGGCCCACGCCGTGGACTTCGACGGCGACGGCCGCCGTGACCTGATGCGCAGCGACGCCGACATTATTGCGTCGACCGCAGCATTCATCGTGAGCCTCGGCTGGACGCGGGGCGAGCCCTGGCTCGAAGAGGTGCGCGTTCCCGACGTTTTGCCGTGGGACCAGGCGGATCTCGCAATCCAGCACCCGCGCGCCCAGTGGGCCAAGTGGGGCGTCGCATACGCCGGCACTCGGCCAATTCCCACGGATCGGATGCCGGCTTCACTGGTGCTGCCCATGGGGCGGCATGGTCCGGCTTTTCTCGCCTACCCTAATTTTCAAGTTTACCTGAAATGGAACCAGTCGCTCAACTACGCGCTCACCGCCGCCTATCTGGCGACCAGGATCGAGGGCGCGCCCGCGATGAACCGTGGCAAGCCAAGCCTTACCGGGCTCAGCTATGAGCAGTTGAAGGAGCTGCAGCGTGCGCTGACCCGGCTGGGGCTCTACGACGGCGAGGTGGACGGAAAACTTGGCGCCGGCACGCGGGCCTCCGTGAAGCGCGCGCAGATCAAGCTCGGTCTGCCTGCCGACAGCTTTCCGACCCACGATCTCCTCGAGCGTCTGCGCGGCGACGGCAAGCCGACCTCGCCTCGCGCTAGACCGACGACGCAACCTCGATGACGGCATCAACGATCACGCAACCCTGCCCCTGATCCATCAGCATCACGGGATTCATGTCGAGCGAAGCGATCGTTGGATCGCGTTCGATCAACTCGGCGACTCTGACGGCAGCTGCCGCCATCGCGTCGACGTCCATCGGCGGCTCGCCGCGCACGCCGGCAAGGACCGGTGCACACCTGAGCCCTCGGATCGCACGCGCCGCCATCGCCTGCGTGAACGGCGGAATGAGGATTGCCACGTCCGGCAGCGCCTCGACGTACTTGCCGCCTTCGCCGACAACCACGACCGGCCCGAAGAACGGGTCGCGATGCGCACCGATCATCATCTCGCGCCGGCCCCTCACCATGCGCGCGACGATGACGCCGTCGAAGCTCGCCTTGGCCTTGGCAATCGTTGCCGCCATCTCGCGGAACGCGTCGTGAATCGCATCCTCGTTGTCGAGTCCGAGGCGCACCAGCCCATATTCGGATTTGTGCGGCAGGTCGGCGGAGCAACCCTTCACGGCAACGGCGCCACCGAGGTTTCGCCATGCGGTCGCCGCTTTCTCAGCGGTGCGACACAGGGAATGCGGGACGACGGGAAGTCCGGCCTTCTTGAGAAGCTCCAGGCTGTCCGCTTCGTTGAGCGTGCGCGTCTCCCCGGCGCCGTCGCCGGCGTATCCGGTCCATCGCGGGCTTGGCAATGCTTTCGCTTCCTCGACGATCTCGTGATGCGCCACGAATTGGGCGAGCGCCGCGATCGCTTCCGCCTCGAGCGGGAAGACCGGTACGCCCTCCGCGCGAAAGCTCGCCGGTATGTCGCCCTGCCAGCCGGCAACCACCACGGGCTTTCCCGTCGCCTTGCTGAACGCGGCGATGTCGCGCGCAAATCCCTTCATATCGTATCCGGGCCCGGAGACGGGCATATCGACTTTGAAGAGATCCGCGGCATTGGCGTTGGCGATAACCGGCAGGATTTCGCTCAACAGCCTGTTGTTGGAAAGCAGCGCCGCGGTGAGATCGATCGGATTGGCGGCCGATGCGAACGACGGAAGGATCGCATCGAGCTTCGCCTGCGTCGCTGGATCGAACTTGACTACCTCGAGCCCTTCAAACGTTGCGGCATCCGCGCTCATAACACCGGTGGCGCCGCTCCCTGAGATGGTGACGAAGCGCCGACCCGTCGGCGTCCATCCTTTGAGATAGAGTTCGGCTGCCGAAACGAAATCGGCAATGTTCTGCGCACGCCAGATGCCGACGCGCCTGAGCGCCGCATCGACCACCTTGTCCTCGTTCGCAAGCGCGCCCGTGTGCGAGGCAGCGGCGCGCTGACCGGCGGCGGTCCGCCCTGACTTCAGCGCCACGATCTTGACGCCGTTGTGATGCGCCGTTTCGGCGAGTGTCGCAAGAAGATCTGACCGCGGAATTCCTTCGAGATAGAGCAAGAGGAGCCTTATGTCGGGGTCGGAGACGGCGGCCGTCGCCATCTCGAGCACATTCACCTCGGCGTCGTTGCCCGTCGCGAGCGAATAGCGGCAGCCGACACCACGCTCGTTGAGCAGCCCGATCGGAATAGCGCTCATGGCGCCCGACTGGCTGACGACCGCGACGGGGCCGTCCTTCGGCCGCATCGTCGTGAAGAAGGTCGAGAAGCTGCAAATGGCGCCGTTCGAGAAGTTCGCGAGCCCCTGCGTGTTGGGTCCGACCATCCGCATTCCAGCCGCACGCGCGACGGCAACCATCTCCTTCTGCATTTCGACGCCTGCCGGATCTCCGGTCTCTGCAAAGCCTGACGTGATGCAGATTGCCGCCTTCACGCCCCGCGCGGCACAGTCCTTGATCGCGCCGACGGCCGCCGCTCCCGGCACGACGACGAGCGCGAGGTCCGGAACGTCCGGTACGCTCGCCAGGTCCTTGAAGGCCTTGAGCCCCTGCACCTCGGATCTGCCGGGATTGATCGGAAAGATCGGCCCCTTGAAGCCATAGTCCTTGAGGTAGAAGAGCGGCCGCCCGCCGACCTTGTTGACCTCGTTCGAAGCGCCAATGATGGCAACCGACCTCGGCGCCAGAAAGGGTCTTAAGGATTCCGTGGACATGGGGTTCTCGAACCAAGAGATGCTCGGCGCGTCGGGCTTGCCGCGATTGTGCCGGCGCGCGCTCTCGCCGACGCTGGGCCAAGCGGCCCGCTGAGCCCGGCGATCAAACCGTCGCGATGGCGCAGGCTGGCGACCCGACAGCCCCCGGCAGGTTGAGCGGTGGAGCTGTCAGGAGGAAATAGCTGCGGTTGTTCTTCCGCAGCCAGTTCGCAAGCTCGGACAACCGCCAGATCTCACCCAGATTGCAGCCGGTTTTGAATAACGCGTGCTGATGCAACGGCAGCATCACGCAACTCCCCGGCGCCGGCGGCCCGTCGTGCAGCTCCACCGCATAGTTGTCCGAGATCAGCGCCGAGACTTTGGAGTCGCTCACCCACTGCAACAGCTTCGGGTCCGATCCATCGAGCCCCGTACAAACCTTATGCAGCCGGTCCGTCGGCTTCTTGTTTAAGGCGAGAATCTCCTCGTCGAAGCCGGTGCGGAAGCAAACCAAGTCGCCTGGCAATACCTTGATGCCATCCGCCGCGAAAACGCGCATCAGATCGTCGTAGCCGATGGGCTTGCGGGCACGCCCGAAGTGCGCCTCGAGATCAACCATCACACCGCGGCTCTGAATGCACTTCTGCGCCATGTTTTCGACGCCGAGAGCCTTGGCCGCCGAAGTTCCGACCGCCGGCACCATCGTCCCTGGAACTCCGCCGGCATCCTTGGCATCCGTTGGACCGACAATCTCGCTCCCGAGTCGGTAGCCGTTGTAGAAGACGGCTTCGGGCTTCCCGTCGCCGTCTGCATCGAACAGCGCGCCGACGTGGGCCAGCGTATCCCATTGTGTCGAATACTGCAGATGCAACAGCACCATGTCGTCGTTGATGACATCTGTGAGCCCGGGCTGGTCCCACTCCGCCCGGTAGCCCCAGTTGGGCCGATTGTTGCGCAACGTCGGCCTGATCTGCGGGGGATGCCGCCTGGGATTAAGCACCGCCCCGCCCGGATAGTCGAGCGGCATGGACAGGTTGAACGTCCGACCGGTTTTCACCTCGGCGATGCCCTGCAGGACCTTCTCGGCTGTGATCTCGTTCATGCGGCCGAGCTGATCGTCGGGACCGTAATCCCCCCACGTCGAGTTTTCGGGTCGCTTTTTCCAGCGCGGGTTGTCGGCCATGAGCGTTCCTCGTCCTGAGCGCCGTCGATCGCGGCAGCTTGCCGATGCAAAGCATACGCGGCCGGACAGCCGATACAAGCGCAACGGCGGCCACTCAGGCCTGCGAACGCTGCGGCCCACCGACCGTTCGTCCCGGAAAGACGCGGCCGTTTACGAGATCTTTAGTCGCTGTCGCCGATAGTGACCTTGAGTTCGCTGACCTGCGCGCCGCAGCCAGGCAGACGAACATTCAGAATGCGCTCAGAGCCCGTCCTGCGAAGGTGCAGTAACATGGTCCTCCAGTCCGCGCCCATTTCCCGCCGCGCACACACGATCGCGAGCCGTATCACACCTGACCGTCGCCGCCACAAACGGGTTATCCTCACACTCCTGGGCCGCTTTATGCGCGCCAATCGGCAGGAATTTCCGTGCAAGCTTGTCGACATCTCAGTAGGCGGCGCGTCGATGATGTCGCCGGTTGAGGTCAATCTGGAAGAGAAGATCATCGCATACTTCGATCACATTGGCGGCGTCGAGGGCACCGTGGTGCGCTGTTTCGACGGCGGGTTCGCGATCAAATTCCAAGCCACGCAGCACCGGCGCGAAAAGCTGGCCGCTCAACTCACCTGGCTGATCAACCGCGACCAGTTCCCCGGCCTGGACCAGCGACGCCACGAACGTATTGCGCCGAAGAACGCGGCCTCCAGCCTGAAAGTCGGCGATCAGACCGTTGCCTGCCAGGTTCTCGACGTTTCAATCTCAGGCGCCTCGATCGGAACTGAGTTGCGCCCGCCGATCGGGACCGAGGTGACCCTCGGCCGCCTCCGGGCCCGCGTCATGCGCCACCACGACCAAGGCATCGGCGTCCAGTTCCTCGACATCCAGGCGCCGGCGGCGCTCAGACGCTACTTCGGGTGAGAAGATGCTGGCCAGAAGGGGCTATCGGCGGACGCCCGGGACGCGGTCGTAAGCGGTCCGTTGCTATGGACAGGAGAATTTGAGCGGCATTCGTGTCGATATTTCCGAAATCTCCGGAATCCGCATTCGAGGGATCACAATCAAGACCGAGTACAAGTGCGGTATTGGGCAGGGGTAGAGTAAGATGTGGCATTCAGTGACGATGGCGCTGATCCTTGTGGGCATAGCATTGCCCGCAACTGGGCTCGCCGAGCCCGCAAAGGTATCACGCAGCCTGGACCGTCCGGCACCCTTCATGCGTGTCTACGGGCCGACGCTTCCGCCCTACGGCTTTGTCCGGTTTTGCGAGGCGAGCCCCCGCGAGTGCCGCCAAGGCCCGCTCGAGGAAGCTCGCTTTTTCGCAACCGGGAAGCGGTTTGCAGAGCTCGACGAGATCAATCGTCACATTAACAAGGCCATCGAGCCGGCGAGCGATCTCGAGCTTTACGGAGAGACCGAGCGCTGGACCATCCCTGTGACGAAAGGCGACTGCGAAGACTACGCTTTGCTAAAGCGCAAGCTTCTCATGGAACGCGGCTGGCCCGCTTCGGCGCTTCTCATGACGGTCGTTCGCGACGAGAAGGGCGAAGGCCACGCGGTGTTGACGGCACGTACCGCCCAGGGCGACTTCATCCTCGATAACAAGACTGACGAGCTGAAGATCTGGCACCAGACCGGCTACACGTTCATCATGCGCCAATCCTACATCGACCCGCGCGTCTGGGTGTCATTGGATCCGAAAGACGCGCCGTCGCCCGCCCTGCTTGCCGGAGTGCGCGCGCGCTGGCCTTGACCGTGGCGGGAGACCACGCCCCTCGGCTCCCGTCGCCGGTCGGTCGGTTCTTTGAAAGGCCCGATGGATGAACATTTGCGCCCCTTCGCTGACGGGCTGAAGCCCCCTTGGCAGCCGTCGCGCTCGACCACCGCGTGCCGCCGGGACGGTGCGCCAAGCGCCTGTTCAAGTCTCGGCATCGGCGATAGCCTTCGCAGTCCGGAACCCAGGAAGCGATCGGCGCAATGACGCAGCACGCAGTTGAGGATGCTCACGTCTTCCGAAAGCCGGCCGAAAGCGTGCCGCTCGACCTGAGCCGTCTTTCGGCCTACCTCGACGGACTTGGTCTGCCTCTTGACCGCAACGAGCCGATCCTTCAGTTCGGAACGGGCCTCGCCAACATCAATTACCGGCTGCGTGCCGGCAATCAGTTGCTGGTTCTGCGCCGACCGCCCGATGGCGACCTGCCCCCCGGCGCACACGACATGAAGCGTGAGCACCGAATCCTCTCGCGGCTTTGGCAGGCGCTGCCCCTGGCGCCGCGCTCGCTGCACCTCTGCGAGGACCGCACGGTGATCGGAGTCCCGTTCCAGTTGATCGAGTATCGCCCGGGCCTCGTCATCAAGGGGGACGAACGCAAGTACGTCGATGGTCGTCCGGACGTTGCCCTGAAGCTTGGCGACATGCTGCTCGAGACGCTCGTGGCGATTCATCGCGTCGACCCGCGCGCCGTCGGGCTCGATGACCTCGGCAAGCCGGAAGGCTTTATCGGCCGTGCGATCCAGGGATGGATCGGTCGCGGCAAGCGCCTGGAGGTGGCGCCCGGCACGCGCCACCTGCTCGACGAGATCGGAACCTGGCTCGCAGTGGCACGCGTCCGCAGCCGCGCCCCGACGCTGCTTCATTCCGACTTCAAGCTCGACAACCTGATCCTCGACCCGGCGACGCTTGCTCCGCGAGCCGTCGTTGACTGGGACATGGGCACCCGCGGCGACCCGCTTTTCGACCTCGCGACCCTCCTCTCCTACTGGACCGAGCCCGGTGACCCGCCCGCGATGCACGACTTGAAGCAGCTGCCGACGGCCACTCCAGGCTTTCCGACGCGCAACGAGATTGTTGCCCAGTATGCCCGCATGACCGGCGTCGACGTTTCGGACTACCCGGTGCTGCGGGTCCTGGCGATGTACAAGCTGGCGGTCGTCCTCCTCCAGCTGCACGCCCTTTGGCGTCGGGGAGCCGCCAAGGGCGAGGACTACGCAGCCCTCGATCGGGTCGCGGCCGGGCTGCTCGAATTTGCAAGCGACGTCATGCGGGGACGTGCCGATTGATACCGCTCAGTGCCTCGCTTTCCTTGCCCCTGTTGAAAGTCAGGGCTGCGGTCCGGTCCTGCCGGCGGCGGCGCGTTCGAGGGTTATCGCCTTCGCCGCCCTCTCACCTTTGCGAACCCGGCGTCCCGCCCCCGAGCCGGTTCGCGACCTTGTCACACCTACCGGTCTTCGATTGCATGGGCGCATGATGCGAAGCCGGAACCAGCAGGAGACGCCGACATGGATTTCACCATCGAGAAGCCGCTCGCCGACTTGCGCGACAAGGTCGCTGCCTTTGTGCGCGAAAAGATCATTCCCTTCGAGAAGGACCCTCGTTGGTCCGACCATGGCATCCCCGAGGACATGCGCCGCGACCTCAATCGGGTGGCCAAGGAGGCGGGTCTTCTCGGCATCAACTCGCCCGAGGAGTTCGGCGGCAAGGGCTTCTCACACTTCGAACAGGCCGTGATCTTCGAAGCGGCGGGCTACTCCATCCTGGGCCCGATCGCGCTTCACTTCCATGCCCCTGACGAAGGCAACATTCACCTGCTCGATGTCGTTGCGACCCCGGCGCAGCGGCAGAAGTACCTGCGCAGGCTCGCCACCGGCGAGGTCCGCTCATGCTTTGCCATGACCGAGCCGGACGGCGGAGCCGGCGCCGATCCGCTTCTCCTGAAAACCCGCGCCACGCCCGACGGCAACGGCTTCGTCATCAATGGTCGCAAGACGCTCATCACGGGCGCGGAAGGAGCAGCCTTCGCGATCATCATGGCCCGCACCGGAGATGATCCGACCGATTGCACCATGTTCCTGACCGAGCTGCCGAACCCCGCGTTCAAGATCACGCGCGTCCTCGGCACCATGGACTCGAGCTTCATGGGCGGCCATGCCGTCATCGACATCGAGAACCTGCACGTCTCGGGGGACGACATCCTCGGCGAGAGGGGCAAGGGCTTCCAGTACGCTCAGGTTCGGCTCGCCCCCGCACGGCTCACGCACTGCATGCGCTGGCTCGGTTCCGCCCAACGCGCCCACGACATCGCGACCGAATATGCCCGCCAGCGGCAATCCTTCGGCAAGCGCCTCGGCGACCACCAGGGCGTCTCCTTCATGCTCGCCGACAATGCCATGGACATGCACGTGAGCCGGCTTGCTATCTGGCACTGTGCCTGGCTGCTCGATCAGGGCGACAAGGCCTCGACGATGAGCTCGATGGCGAAGGTCATTTGCTCCGAGGCAATTTTCCGGGTTGTTGATCGCTCAATGCAGATTCTGGGCGGCTTGGGCGTCACCGACGATACCATGGTCGAGCGCATCTTCCGTGACGTACGCGCGTTCCGCATTTACGACGGCCCATCCGAAGTGCACCGCCACTCGCTTGGCCGCCGCATCGTCCAGGGCGAGAAGCGCCGCAAGGATTAACCGGGCAAGACCGTGGCCGCTCCGACGCGGCTTGCGGCCATGGAGGGTCGTCGACTGAAACGGCGGCCGGCGACGACGAAGCGGAAGCGTCCAGGGCCACCTGAGACCTCTGCTGAATGACGGTCGCCTGAAGCGGCCGACACCGCGCGGAGTGAACGTCGCGGCCCGAACGCCTTCGCACCGATCGGGATCGCACGGCATGGCGCCATGCTTCCCGGCAGGTCTTCCAGCCCCTGCAGGACCGTGTAATCTGCTCTCCGCGACAACCGGAGGATCTCCACCATGCTCTACGAGCTGCGCATCTACGACTGTGTTCCTGGCCGCCTTCCGAACCTCCTTAACCGCTTCCAGAACCACACCACGAAGCTCTTTGAGAAGCACGGCATTCGCCAAAGCGGCTTCTGGACCACGGTCATCGGCGGTCATAACCATCGGCTCTACTATTTCCTCGTCTGGAACAATCTCGCCGAGCGCGAGGAGAAGTGGACGAAATTCCAAACCGATCCCGACTGGATCAAGGCGCGCGCTGAAAGCGAAAAGGACGGGCCCATCGTCGCCAACGTGATCAGCGAGATCCTGACGCCTACGGCATTTTCGAGCCTCAAGTAGAGCAGGAGCAGCCGCTCGGCCGATGCGCATCGTCTTTCACGGCAGGAATGCCGCGACGTTCATGGCGGGCTTTGCGGAGCTGATCGGCGGCGAGCACGAGGTGCTGGGCGTCCCGGATCTGCCCGCATCCGCCACGGACATCGCGGCGTTTGAGACAGCGGACGTGCTCGTCGGCATCGCGCTCAACGCCTCCCATCCGCACCCAAGGTCGGCAAGGCTCTATCAGGCGCCTGCGGCCGGAGTGGATGCGATCGACCGGTCGCGGCTGCCCGCAGGCACGCCGCTTTGCTGCTGCTTCGGTCACGAGAATGCCATCGCCGAGTATGTGATGACGGCGCTGCTGCTGCGGCACGTTCCGATCCCGGACGCCGATCGCGACCTTCGGCGAGGCAAATGGACCTACTGGGCCGGCATCCCTGAGTCCGCGCGCAGCGAGCTTGGAGATAGCACGCTCGGCCTCCTCGGCTTTGGTCACATCGGCAGAGCCGTCGCCGCTCGCGCCAAGGCCTTCGGGATGCGCGTTGTGGTAGCAAACAGAACGCCGATCCCGACCGGCCCCATCGCCGACGCCTACTTTTCGCTGGCCGATCTCTTGGCCTTCATGGGGGTGGCCGATAGCATCGTCTGCTCGCTGCCGGCGTTGCCTTCCACCCAGGGCATCGTCGGGGCTGCGGCGCTTGCCGCGATGCGGCCGTCCGGGGTGATCGTGAACGTCGGCCGCGGCCCCGTCATCGACGAGCGGGCGCTTTATGAGGCGCTAAAGGAACGGCGCATCGCGGGCGCCGTGATCGACACCTGGTACGTCTATCCGACCCCGGCCGACCCGTCACCGACACCCGCTCACCTCCCGTTCCATGAGCTCGACAACTGCGTGCTGACGCCTCACATGTCGGGCTGGACGCGCGGCACTGTTCGCCGGCGACAGGAAACGATGGCGGAAAACATCCGCCGGCTGACGCTCGGACTCCCGCTGCTCAACGTCGTCTGACCATCCTGCAAAGGCTTCCCACATGCTCGAACGCATCCCGCATTGCTGCCACTGGGGGGCATTCACCGCCCTGGTCGAGGACGGGAAGATCGTTGGCATCGAGCCGTTCCCCGGCGATCCGGCGCCATCCCACATGCTTGCGGCCATCCCGGACTGGTTGCGGCCCGACACGCGCATTGATCGCCCCTACGTCCGGGAGGGCTGGCTCCGGCGCCGCGAACAGAGCGACCGCGCCGCCCGCGGCGCCGAACGGCTTGTCCCCGTCGGCTGGGATACCGCCCTCGATCTGGTGGCCGCCGAACTCGATCGCGTCCGCAAGTCGTTCGGGAACGACTCGATCTTCGCCGGCTCCTATGGCTGGACGAGCGCCGGCCGCTTCCATCATGCCCAGAGCCAGGTGAAGCGGCTGATGAACTGCCTCGGCGGATACACGGGCCACGTCGACACATACAGCGTCGGTGCCGGCGCCGTGATCGCGCGTCACATTCTTGGCAGCGACGGCTACAGCGCGCCGAATTCGATCAAGCTCGTCGCCGAGCACACAGAGCTTCTGCTCGTCTGCGGCGCCATCTTGCCGCGCACTGCCCAGGTCGAATCGGGCGGCCCGGGACGTCACATGCTGAGCGAGCATCTCAAACGCCTCAAGGCCCGCGGTGCCCGCATCATCTTGGTCTCGCCCCGGCGCGACGACTGCCCCGATTGGGTCGGAGCCGAGTGGTGGCCGATCGTGCCAAACACCGACGCCGCCCTGCTCATCGGACTGGCCGGCGAGATACTCGCCGCCGGCCGGCATGACAGGGATTTCCTCGCCCGCTGTACGTCCGGCGCCGAGAGGTACTTTGCATATCTGCGCGGCGAGACCGACGGAATCCTGAAAGACGCTGAATGGGCCGCCGGCATCACCGGTCTTGACGCCGGCCTGCTCCGGCAGCTTGCCACCCAACTCGTCGAGAAGCGCTCCTTCATTTCGATCAGCTGGGCGCTCCAGCGCGCCGTGCACGGCGAGCAGCCGTGGTGGGCAGGGACGGCCCTCGCTGCCATCGCCGGACAGATGGGCTATCCCGGCGGCGGCATCGCCTATGGCATCGGCTCGGTCACCAACGCCAACAGCCACTTCCCATTGGCGGCGCTCGGCGGCTTCAGTCACGGCAAGAAGCCGAACAAGGCCTTTATCCCGGTCGCGCGCATTGCCGACCTGCTCCTCAACCCCGGCAGGCCATTCACCTATGAAGGGAAGGTCCACACCTACCCGGACATTCGCCTCGTCTATTGGGCGGGCGGCAACCCATTTCACCATCATCAGGATCTCACGCGTTTGTCCGGCGCCTGGGCCCGGCCCGAGACGATCATCGTCCAGGACATCAACTGGACGGCGTCCGCACGGCGCGCCGATATCGTGCTGCCGGCAACGACCTCGCTCGAACGCAACGACGTTTCCGGCGGCCGCCGTGCCGACATGATTTTCGCGATGAAGCAGGTCGTGCGCCCGCTTGCCGATGCGCGCTCCGATTTCGACATCATGCGCGGGATCGCCGAGCGCCTCGACGTCGCCGAGACCTTTGCCGAGGGGCGCGATGAAATGGCCTGGGTGCGCCACATCTACGAGGAGGCGCGAGCCCAACTCGCACGTCACGGCGCTGACTTGCCGCCTTTCGATGCGTTTTGGGAGATCGGCCATGTCGAGGTGCCGGAGGTACCACTGGAACCGGCCTTCGCCCGGCTTCGCGCCGATCCCGACGGGCACCCGCTGAAGACGGAGTCGGGCAAGATCGTCCTCTATTCCGAGACGCTCGCCGCCTGCGGCTATCCGGACTGCCCGCCGCACCCCACCTGGCTCGAGCCGCCGGAATGGCTCGGCTCAAGATCACGCAAGACCTACCCGTTTCATTTGCTGTCGGCCCAGCCCAACGGGCGGCTTCACAGCCAGCTCGATTACGGGCGCGTCTCGCAATCGGAAAAGCAGTCCGGTCGAGAAGCGATACTGATCAATCCGGTCGACGCCGAGCGTCTGTCGCTGTCCGACGGCGATACGGCATTGGTGAGAAGCGCGCGCGGGCGCTGTCTCGCCGGTGTCCGGATTTCCGCTGACATCCGCCCAGGCGTGGCAGTCCTGCCTACCGGAGCATGGTATCAGCCCATCGAACAGGCGGACGGAGTGCTTGATATCGCCGGCAATGCCAACACCCTGACACTGGACGTGCCGGCGTCTGCGTTCTCGGGAGGATGCGCCGCCCACACCTGCCTTGTGGCGATCGAGCGCTATTCGGGCAATGCCCCCCTTCCGGACTTCGCACCGCCGGCAACAGCGACCGCGTGAGGACAGAGACGATCGATTGGCAGCCACGCTGCGTTGGTCGGTCGGAGAATTCAGCGTCCCTGGCCTCGGGCGACGCTCCCGCCGAGTGCCGCAAGGCACCCTGCCGCCAGCAGCAGGACGATGGCCGGGCCGCCGGGTATGTCCGTCGCAACTGACAGGAGCAGTCCACCCGCTGCGCCCGCCGCGCCGATGATCGCCGCAAGCAGCACCATTTGCTCCGGCGTTCGCGAGAACGGACGGGCCGCCGCTGCCGGCATGATCAGGAATGCGATGATCAGCAGGACTCCCACGATCTTCATCGCGATCGCGATCGTGACGGCAAGAACGATCACCAGCGCGGCCTCGGCCCGTCGCGTGCTCATCCCTTCCGCCCGCGCCAGTTCCTCATGCACGGTGGTCGCAATGAGTGTCTGCCAGAGCCCGGCGATGATTGCACCAACGATCGCGCCGCCGACGAACAGCCAGTAAAGATCGGCGGCCGTCACGGCGAGGATATCGCCGAAAAGGTACCCCATGAGGTCGATGCGCTGCCCGGCAAGCTTTGCCGCCGCCACGAGCCCCGCCGCCAGCGCCGCATGAGAGAGGATCCCGAGCAGACTGTCGACCGGGAGCACCCGCTGCCGCCCAAGCGCGACCAGTGCGGCGCCAATCCCGACGGCGACCACGATGACACCGAGCGTCAAGTCCATCTCGAGCACGATGCCAAGCGCAACACCGAGAAGGCCTGCATGGGCGACCGTCGAGCCGAAATAGGACATCCGCCGCCACACGACGAGGCAGCCGAGCGGAGCCGCGACGATTCCGAGGACCACGCTGGCGACCAGCGCACGGATGAGAAACGGCTCAAGGTTCATTTGGTGACACGCGGTCCGCTGTCCTTGTCGCGCTCCGGGCTGGGCCCGACTGGCGCGCCCGCCAGATCGTGCGCATGGTCGTGACTGTGCCGGTAGATACCGAGCGCGCGGGCGGTTGCATCGCCGAAAAGCCTCACATACTCCGGATGCAGGGCCACCGAAACCGGAACGCCGTGGCAGCACACATGCCGATTGAGGCACACGACCCGGTCGCTCTGCGCCATCACCACATGCAGGTCGTGACTGACGAGCAGCACGCCAAGCCCCCGCGAAGCCCGGATGCGCCCGATGAGGCCGTAAAGGTCCGCCTCCCCCACGTAGTCGACGCCACGCACTGGCTCGTCGAGCACCAAGAGGTCGGGATTGCGGATCAAGGCACGCGCCAGCACGACGCGCTGAAGCTCACCCCCCGAAAGCTCATGCAGTTGCTGCTTCGCCACATGGCTGGCCCCCACCTCTTCAAGCACGTGCGCGACGGCGGCGGCATCGGCACGGACCGCCATGGTGAGGAACCTCGCCACCGTGAGGGGGATGGCAGGATCGCGATCGAATCTTTGCGGCGCATAGCCGACCGTGAGACCTGGGATGCGCCGGACGTCCCCGCGGTCCGGCTCCTCGAGGCCGAGAAGCACCCTGACGAGCGTCGTCTTTCCTGCGCCGTTGGGCCCGATGAGCGTCACGATCTCACCGCGGCCGATGTCCAGATCAACATCCTCCAGAATCGTGCGCGCCTCGCGGCTGAGCGAAATACATCTCGCGGAAATGAGAGCATCGGGCCGGTGCGGCCGCGCCGTCGGCAGGTGTGCGTGGGCATGACGGTGCTCATGGCCGTGTCCCCCTGCGGAGCCGCATGGATCACGACCACTCTCATGGCGATGCGATGCGCTTTCAGTCGGCGCAGGTTCTGCCATCAGTCTGCCGCCTTGCAACAGCCACCACACGTGCCGCTGATTTCGATCATGGTGCGCTCGGGGGCGAATCCGACGGCCTCCACCCTTCGCTCCAACTCCTCGAAGATTGCGGCAGCATCGATTTCCGCGACCGATTGGCATCGGTCGCAGGAGATGATGACCTGGCGAGCGTCCTCCTCATGCCTCTTATGACACGCGAAGAAGGCGTTCCGGCTCTCAAGACGATGCACGAGTCCGGCTTCGACGAGACAGTCGAGCGCCCTGTAGATGGAAATTGGCGCCAACCGCCGCCCGGAGGCGCGCGACAGCCGGTCCAAGAGATCGTAGGCCCCGATCGCAGCATGCGAGGCGGCGATTTCGGAAAGAACCTGTCGTCGCAGAGGGGTCAGGCGCATCCCTTTGGCCTCGAAAACCCGCTCAGCCCTGCCAACGGTCTCCGTGAGGCAGCGGCCGTGATTATGCTCCGGATCTGGAAAAGGCGCGAACCTCGCCATTTTATCCATGCAAGTCGTCTCGCGTGATCGCTCCCGATGCGAGGGGCAAGCTAAGAACATTAATATAATAACATAACATGAATTTGATCACAGTCCTGTCGGTTCCCCGGCTGCGCGGGGCGGCGCTCACAAAATTCTCAGGCGCCCTGCGAGATTTGGCCAGATTCACATGCAGTACTGGCGTCGTGCATGAGCAAAGTCGAGCCGCTCGGTAGGGTGCCGTCTCCGTCTGGCCCCGTGCCGCACTCAGACAGCGCCAGTGTGTAGCACCAAGATCGCGATACCGAGGATGACGATTCGGAAGGCCTACATCGTATCTGCCCGGCGGACCGCGCTTGGCCGCTTGGGCGGCCTTCACGCGCGTCGGCGGCTGGAAGACCTGACGGGACCTCTCATCACCCAGGTGCTGACCGACGCGAGGTTGAGCTCAGCAAGAGTTGAGCGGCTCATTCTGGGCAACGCCACCGGTGACGGCAACCCTGCGCGGCTTGTCGCCCTTGCCGGAGGTCTGCCCGAAAGCGTGCCCGCGGTCACCATCGGCCAGCAGTGTGCCTCGGGACTTGAAGCGATCGTCGCTGCTTGTCGAATGATCGCTCTGGACGAGGCAAGCGTCATTGTCGCTGGCGGCGCAGAGGCGATCTCCATGGCGCCCTGGCGCATTGCGAAGCCGCGCAATTTCCACCTGACGCCACGCTTCCTCGACATCGTGGGCGATCAGCCGGACGCGGGAGCCGATGCTGCAGCCACCGCCGAGCTGGGAGATGCGCTCGCACGCGCCATGAAGATCTCCCGGCAGCAGCAGGACGACTACGCACTGCGGTCGCACATGCGAGCCTCCCTGGCCAGAGATGCCAAGACATTCCTGAAGGAAATCGTTCCTCTTCGGCCCGTGGCCGAGGAGACGCGAGACCAAAGTTCCGTCGAGCCCGACGTGAGCGCATTGAAGGAACTTCCACCGCTGCTCCCGAAAGGATCCCTGACGACCGCCAACACAAGCCACCTCCACGATGGCGCCGCGCTAGCGATCGTCGTGTCCGATTCAGTCTGGCAGGAGCTTGGCAAACCGCCGGCATTGACGCTGGTCGCATCCGCTTCGGTGGGTTCGACACCGCGCGAGGCTGCAACGACCGCCATCGGCGCCATGCGCCGGTTGGCGGCCCGCGCGGGCGCCCTCGACCTCTCTGCGCTCGATCTCGTCGAGATGAGCGAGCGGTCTGCGGTCGAGGCGATCGCTTTGCGCGATACGCTTGGACTCGCAGAAGATGCGCTCAATCCTGATGGTGGCGCCATTGCCCGTGGCCATCCCCTCGGTGCGGCCAGCGCCGTCCTGGTGACGCGTCTCTTCACACGGATGGTGCGCCAGCGCAGCGATAAGAGCGCCAGTCGCGGCGCCGCCGTCTGTTCCGCACTGGGCGGTCAGGCGATCGCCGCGCTGTTCGAGACAGCCGGATGATTCGGACCGAAGCCGGGCCCACGGGAAGCATAACTTTCCTGCCATGGCCGTGGTGTTCCGTCCCGACAGAGCTAATCCGCAGACACGAGCTTAAGCCCCACGATCGACCCGATCAGAAGAGCCAGGAATAAGCCTCGCAACAGTGTCGCTTGCTCTCCGTAGCAGAGGATGCCGAGCAAGGCAGTTCCCGCCGCGCCGACGCCAGTCCAGACCGCATAGGCCGTTCCCAGAGGAACCGTCTTGGTGGCCGCGATCAGCAGCATGAAACTCAGTGATGCACAAATCAGGAACGACAGGATCGGCAGCGCTCTGAATGACCAGTCGATGTATCTCATCGAGGTCGTGAATCCGATCTCGAAGAGCCCTGCAAGGATCAGATAAACCCACCCGGCCGACATCACATCCCTTTCATGGCGATGCTTCGCTGCTCGCATTGCCCTCGATGATCCATCCCCTGCCGTGGCGCAAGCCCACCGCCTTTTAGTCGAGGAAGGCTCACCACCCCCTTGCGCATGGGAAGATCAGCGGCTCGACTCGAGACTCTCGATGACGAGATTGTTGTTGGTATAGACGCAGATCTCGGCTGCGATCGCCATCGCCTTGCGAGCGATGTCCTCTGCGGAGGCCGGCGTATCGATGAGCGCGCGCGCCGCAGCGAGTGCGTAGTTTCCACCGGACCCGATCCCCATCACGTCCCGCTCCGGCTCGAGCACGTCGCCGGTCCCGGTCAGCACCAGCGTCTTGTCTCTATCCGCGACGATCATCATCGCCTCGAGCCGGCGCAGATACCGGTCCGTCCGCCAGTCCTTCGCAAGCTCCACGGCTGCCCGCGTCAATTGCCCGGGATATTGATCGAGCTTGCCTTCAAGCCGCTCGAACAAGGTAAAGGCATCCGCCGTCGCCCCGGCAAACCCCGCGATGACGTCGCCCTTGCCGAGCGAGCGGACCTTTCGCGCATTCGACTTGAGGACGGTAGCGCCGAGGCTTACCTGCCCGTCCCCGGCCACAACCACCCGTCCGCCCTTGCGAACCGTGAGTATGGTCGTGCCATGCCAGACATTTGGCGACTGATCCATGAATGCGATCTCTCGGAGCCTCATTCGACGGAGCACAGGAAACCAGGGGCATTAGCCGTTGTGGCATCGACCACGTTCTGCTGATAAACGCTGGCGCGCGAACCAGCAAGCAGCGAGGTCCCCGTGCAACGCTCCGCCACCGTCACCCGCCGTACCCGGGAGACCGAGATTACCGCAACCGTAAATCTCGACGGGAGCGGCGTCGGTACGATTTCGACCGGCGTCGGCTTCCTCGATCACATGCTTGAGCAGCTTGCCCGTCACTCGCTGATTGACATTGAGTTGACGGCGAAAGGCGACCTGCACGTCGATTTCCATCACACGACCGAGGACTGCGGCATCGTCCTGGGACAGGCGCTTGCCAAGGCGCTTGGCGACAAGGCCGGCATCACCCGCTATGCCGCCCTGCATCTCCCGATGGACGAAACGCTCACCCGCGTCGCGATTGACGTCTCCGGCCGGCCCTACCTTGTCTGGAAGGTCGCTTTCACCCGGCCCAAAGTCGGAGACATGGACACCGAGCTGTTTCGCGAGTGGTTTCAAGCATTTGCTCAGAACGCCGGCATCACCCTGCACATCGAGACTCTCTACGGAGAGAACAATCACCACATCGCCGAGACGTGCTACAAGGGCTTGGCGCGCGCACTCCGAGAGGCGATCACCGTTGATCCGCGCCAGGCCGGCCGGGTGCCATCGACCAAGGGCACGCTTACCGGTTGATCGCTTGATCGCTTGATCGCCGAAGCGCCTGGATTAATCACCGATGTTGACTTTCACCGTCCACGAACCCCCTGATCCGCCGGCCGACCGGCTGGATCACGCCGAAAGTCTCGTTTTCGTCAAGGAAGGCTTCTCCTGGGCGGCTGCCGCTTTCGGACCGTTTTGGATGATTGCAAACCGCCTTTGGCTCGCGCTGCTCGGCTACCTCGTCGTCTACGCAGGCCTGCAGGCCCTCGTATGGGCCCTCGAGGCGGGCCAACAGCTGTTATCCTACATGATGCTCGCCCTCGGCCTGTTGATCGGCTTTGAAGCCGACTCGATCCGTCGCTGGACGCTGGCGCGAGCGGGCTACCGGATGATAGGCGCCGTAACCGGCCGCAACGCCGAGGAGTGTGAACGCCGCTTTTTCGAGAGCTGGTTGCCCGCGCAGCCCTATATTCGCAGTGAAGCTCTGACGCAGTCCCGGCTGGCGGAATCCTCGCTGGCCCCCCTCCCTTCCGCTGCTTCGGGGCCCGTCTCGTCGCCGCCACGCCCGCTGAGCGGATGGAGAAGCGCTTTCAATTTTGGACGCGTCGGGAGATGAATGCAGCCGTGCAGCAGGTGGCGATCATCGACTATGGTTCCGGCAACTTGCATTCGGCAGCCAAGGCGTTTGAGCGCGCCGCCCGGGAAAGCGCGATCCCGTCAGCCATCCACATCACGGCCGATCCCGAAATGGTCGTCGTTGCCGACAGAATTGTGTTGCCGGGAGTTGGCGCATTTGCCGATTGCAAGCGTGGACTCGATCGAGTGCCAGGGATGCGGCAGGCCCTCGAGGAAGCGGTACGCAGGCGCGGCCGGCCATTCCTTGGCATTTGCGTCGGCATGCAGCTCCTCGCCGATCGCGGCCTCGAGCACGAGGTAACCCCGGGCCTCGGATGGATTGCGGGCGAAGTGCGGGTTCTGACACCCGCCGATCCGGCGCTTAAGATCCCGCACATGGGTTGGAACACGATCGATCCAAGACGCGACCACCCTCTACTTGCCGGCATTCCGACTGGCCCGAGCGGATTGCACGCCTACTTCGTCCATTCCTATCATCTCGTCGCCGCGCGACCCGATCTGATCGTCGC
>CAYWBX010000002.1:0-9523 GCA_964456015.1 uncultured Hyphomicrobiaceae bacterium
GTGACGCCAATGCGCACGGTGCCGCCATGCTCGAGCTTGCCGAATAGCAGCTCCTCGGCGAGCGGCTTCTTGATGTACTCCTGGATGGTGCGCGCGAGCGGCCGGGCGCCGAACTTCTCGTCGTAGCCCTTCTCGGCGAGCCACTTCGTCGCGCCTTCCGTCAGCTCGATCGTGACCCCGCGATCCGCGAGCTGCGCCTCGAGCTGGAAGACGAACTTCTCCACCACCTTGGTGATGATTTCCTGCGGCAAGCCGTTGAACGGCACCACGGCGTCGAGGCGATTGCGGAATTCGGGCGTGAAGAGCCGGTTGATCGCCTCGGTGTCGTCGCCCTCGCGCTTCGATCGGTTGAAGCCGATGGCCGGCTTGGCAAGATCGGCCGCGCCCGCATTCGTCGTCATGATCAGGATGACGTTGCGGAAGTCGACCTGCTTGCCGTTGTGGTCGGTGAGCTTGCCGTGGTCCATCACCTGCAGGAGGATGTTGAAGAGATCGGGATGCGCCTTCTCGATCTCGTCGAGCAACAGCACCGAATGCGGATGCTGGTCGATGCCGTCGGTCAACAGGCCGCCCTGATCGAATCCCACATAGCCGGGCGGCGCGCCGATCAGTCGCGAGACCGTGTGCTTTTCCATGTACTCGGACATGTCGAAGCGCAGCAGCTCAATGCCCATCAGCGCCGCGAGCTGCTTTGCGACCTCCGTCTTGCCGACGCCTGTCGGTCCGGAGAACAGGTAGCAGCCGATCGGCTTCTCAGGCTCCCTGAGGCCGGCCCGCGAAAGCTTGATCGCCGACGCCAGCACTTCGATCGCCTTGTCCTGCCCGAACACCAGCCGTTTCAGGTCCTTCTCGAGGTTGGCCATCACCTCGGCGTCGGACTTGGACACGGTCTTCGGCGGAATGCGCGCCATCGTCGCGACAGTCGCTTCGACCTCCTTGACGGTGATCTTCTTCTTGCGCTTGCCCTCCGGCAGCAGCATCTGCGAGGCGCCGGTCTCGTCGATCACGTCGATGGCCTTGTCGGGCAGCTTGCGGTCGTGGATGTACTTGGCCGACAGCTCGACCGCCGCCTTGATGGCCTCGTTCGTGTACTTGAGCTTGTGGAACTCCTCGAAGACGGGCTTCAGGCCCTTCATGATCTCGATGGAATCCTCGATCGACGGCTCCTTCACGTCGATCTTCTGGAACCGGCGCACGAGTGCGCGATCCTTCTCGAAATGCTGCCGGTATTCCTTGTAGGTCGTCGAACCGATGCACCGCAGCGTTCCGGACTGCAGCGCCGGCTTCAAGAGATTGGACGCATCCATGGCGCCGCCGGAGGTCGCGCCCGCCCCGATCACGGTGTGGATTTCGTCGATGAAGAGAATCGCGCCCGGATAGTTCTCGATCTCCTTCATGACGGCCTTGAGCCGCTCCTCGAAATCGCCGCGATAGCGCGTTCCCGCAAGCAGCGTTCCCATATCGAGCGAGAAGATCGTGGCGCCTTTCAGCACCTCCGGCACTTCGCCGCGCACGATCTTGCGGGCAAGACCTTCCGCGATCGCGGTCTTGCCGACGCCGGGATCACCGACGAAGAGCGGGTTGTTCTTTGAGCGGCGGCAGAGCACCTGGATGGTGCGCAGCACCTCAGCCTCGCGGCCGATCAGCGGATCGATGCGGCCCTCGCGAGCCTTCTTGTTCAGGTTGACACAGTAGTTGGCGAGCGCATCGCCTTGCTTCTTCTCCGAACCGCTCTCGCTGCCCTCGTCGTCGACGCCGCGGACCGACTTCGGCTCGGTCATTCCCGGACGTTTGGCGATCCCATGGCTGACGTACTGAACCGCGTCGAACCGTGTCATTTCCTGCTCCTGCAGGAAGAACGCGGCATGGCTCTCGCGCTCCGCGAAAATGGCAATGAGCACGTTGGCGCCGGTGACTTCCTCGCGTCCCGAAGATTGCACATGCACCACCGCGCGGTGGATGACGCGCTGGAAGCTGGTGGTCGGCGTCGCCTCGGTCTGGTCTTTGCGCACGAGGCTCTCGAGCTCGGTGTCGAGATACTCCGTGATCCGCCGGCGAAGCTGATCGATGTCGACATTGCAGGCACGCATGACGGCGGCCGCGTCGCGGTCGTCCGTCAGAGCCAGAAGCAGATGCTCGAGCGTCGCGTACTCGTGATTGCGCTCGTTCGCGAACTCCAGCGCGCGATGGAGGCCCTGCTCCAGACTTTGTGAGAAGGATGGCACCGGGAACCTACTCCTTTTCCATTGTGCACTGCAAAGGATGCTGATGCTGGCGTGCGAAGTCCATGACTTGCGTCACTTTGGTCTCGGCAACCTCGTAGGTGTAGACGCCGCACACGCCCACCCCTTTGTGGTGAACATGCAGCATGATTCGCATCGCGTCCTCGCGCCCCTTGTTGAAGAACCGCTCGAGGACGAGCACCACGAATTCCATGGGCGTATAGTCGTCATTGAGCAGCAGAACCTTGTAGAGGTTCGGCCGCCGCGTCTTCGGACGCGTCTTGGTGACGAGACCGGTCTTTCCCTCCTCGTCGCCGCGCTGATCGTTCTTTCCCGCCATCCTCAAGATCCGCCCGCCTTCAGCCATGATCTGTCACGCCCGTTGAGCTGGCACGCTCCCACGTCGCCGCCTGCTACGATTGCCTCGGAAGCTGCCTGTTTTCGTTATTCTACCGGCTTCCCCGGCCCCGGTGCAAACGCCGACGGATGACGAGTCCACGCCGACGCCTTTCACATCGGCAGACAGAACGCGACTGACCGCCGCGAACACGTGGACCACTCCTCAAGTTCGCGCCGTCCCCCGCCAATGTGGGCGCGGCAGACGACAAAAAAAAGGCCCGGCGCTTGCCGGGCCTTGCTCATGTCGCGTCATTTTTAAAGCCGATCCGGCTCCTCGCCTTCGGCCCGTCCGACGAAGCCGACCAAGGCGTCATCGGGCGGCCTGAAACGCGCGCTCGACCGGCCGATAGGCCTCGCGGGCGAACTCGCTGTACATGCCCGCGATCTTCTGCAGCTGGTGCATATAATCCTCGTAGGCGCGCTTGGCGTAGGAGCTCTGGATCTCGAACGCCTGCTCGATCGACCGCGCCGACATCAGCTTTTCCATGGTCTGCGTGCCGTCCTCGAACGACCTCTTCGAATAGTCGGTCATTTCCGCGGCGATCGCCTGCCAGCTCTTCGTCCACTCGCCGAACATCTTCATGGCGGTGTCGACACTGCCCTGGCTCAGCTTCTGCACGTCGTCGAAAGGCTTGATCATGGCATCTGCTCCTGCTTGGCGGCCACCGGCCGCACCCATTGGAAAGAGTTCCCGCAATCGGCCACATCACGCGATTGGCGGCTGCGTCGGGGAACGATTTAGGTGCATTGCACAAAAATGTCAAGCCTCTTGCTGCAATGCAACAGAGCGCATTAACGCATCCCAATCGGTTTTCTGCGAACCTCGGCCGCAGGCGGGGCCGATCGAAGAAGCGTCGCAAAGGCGCCCAAAAACCATGCTGCCTGAGCAGCGGGCACATCGATCGGGGCATAGCGAAACGAGCCGGGCAGCAACCTGGGCCCGGCGTGAACGCGGCGTTGGATAGGCGGGGCATGGCGTCAAACGATCGAGCGTCGGTCGGGGAATGGGTCGCGCGACGGACTGGGCGCCGCGGCATTCGGCTTTGGCTCCTGTCGTGGGCTTTATGCCTGCTCGCGTGCCCCGCGGCCCTGGCCGAGGGACGCTACGCCTCGATGGTGATCGACGCCAACAGCGGCCGGGTCCTCCATCAGCAGGCCGCCGACGAGGCCCGCTACCCCGCCTCGCTCACCAAGATGATGACCCTCTACATCGTCTTCGAGCTGATGCAGCAGGGCAAGCTTTCGCCGGCGACGCGCATCCGGATTTCCGACGAAGCCGCAAGCACGCCGCCTTCGAAGCTCGGTCTGAAGCCCGGCAGCGATATTGCCTTGATGGACGCCCTCAAGATCATGTCGGTGAAGTCGGCGAACGACGTCTCGGTTGCCGTTGCCGAGCACATCGCCGGCCGGGAAGACAAGTTCGCGGCGCTGATGACCCGCAAGGCGCGGCAGCTCGGCATGGCAAACACGACGTTCCGGAACGCCCACGGTCTGCCGGCCCCGGGCCAAGTGACCACCGCCCGGGACATGCTGACTCTGGCACTGCGCCTCCAGGACGATTTTCCGCAGCACTACGGCATCTTCGGCCTTCGCTCGTTCACTTACGCCGGGGTCACCTACCGCAACCACAACACCATGCTTGCGACGTACCCGGGCATGGACGGATTGAAGACAGGCTATACCACCCAGTCCGGCTTCAACCTCGTCGCCTCCGTGCGTCGCGACGGCCGGCATCTCGTTGCTGCGGTCTTCGGCGGCTCGACCGCCGCGGCCCGAAATGCGCACATGCGGACGCTGCTCGACCGCGCCCTGCCGCGGGCCTCGACAGAACGAACCCGGCTTGCCGTCCCCGTTGCGCGCGTGCGCCGCCCCGAGCCCTCGACCGAACGATCCGCGGATGTCGCCCCGCGGCTCATCGAGCCGCCGCGCCGGCTCGCTGCGACCCGCATCCCCGATCCGGCGCCTGTACCCCCGCCCGGCGCCCACAAGACGACCCCCTCCGCCCCGCCCGAGGCGGCGCCCGGCGGGCCCCGCGCATCACCGTCGCAACCGGGCGCCGGACCCGTGCTGGTTCGCAAGGTCCGCCCCGTCGCCATCACACCGACGCCACCGCACACCCGGCCGGACGGGGGACGCTCCGCGCCGGGCGTTGACGCGGACGTGACAGCTGCCGTGCCGGCTCCCGGCCGTCCCTCTGAGCCGCGGGCGCCCACGAAAGCCGGGTTGGCACATGGCGAGCGTGCGGACGTCGCCGGGAGCCAATCGGGCGAAACCCGCATCGCAAGGTTCAGCGCCCCGCAAGCGAGGTTGACGTCCCAGCATGGCGCTGCATCGGAGCCGATGCTTCTTGCGCCCCCGGCGCCGGCCTCCCGCCCCGCAAGCGCCCTCGGAATGGCCCCATCCACCCTCGAGGCCCAGGCGCGCCGGCTTGCGCGCGGCGAACTGCCCGTGGAACCCGTCTCCGCCACCGGTCATTCGGGGCCGCAGACCGATGGCCGGACCCGCCTCGCCTCCGGCTCCGCCGGATCGGCGCCGCACGACCCCGCGTCGCCGCTGCTGCGTCTCAACGGCCCGCCGGCCGGCGAACGGCCGCAGGGCGGGCCCACCGGCGCAGGAGTCGCGATCCAGGTCGGCGCCTATGCGAGCGAGGCCGAGGCGCGCCGCAGGCTGACCGTCGCACGCGACCGCGCCGGTCCAACGCTCGCCCGCGCACAGCCCGCGGTTCAGCCGGTGGAGGTGAACGGCCGGACGCTCTATCGCGCCCGCTTCACCGGTCTCGAACCGGACGCCGCCGCCCGCCTCTGCACCGATCTGCGGCGCGCCGAGATTGATTGCCTCGTGGCGCGTGCCCACTGATCTGGGCGGGGCCTCTGCGGGGACTGGCACAATGAGCGCGGCTCCCGCCGCCGCGCTGGCACGCCATTGACGCAAGCATCCCTATTCGCTACCCAACGCTTCGTTCGTGGTGATTTGGCCGGCCGGCTTGCAGCCACGTAAAAGAACTCGCTAAAGGGCCGCACGCTCGAACCCGGTAAGGAGCGCTCGGCTGATGCGGGCGCTGCCAGGCCGGGTTTGTTGTTGTTCGGGCCGGCCGGTTGTGTCGCCTCGGGCAAGCTGGAGCGTAGCGATGACAGGTCGACAGAAAGATCCTTCCAGTCCCTCCGAATGGTCGCTCGAGACCCGGTTGGTGCACGGCGGCGCGCTGCGCTCGCAGTTTGCCGAGACCTCCGAGGCGCTCTACCTCACGCAGGGCTACCTTTACGACAGCGCGGAGCAGGCCGAGGAGCGCTTCAAGACCGAGGCGGGCGGCTTCATCTACTCGCGCTACGCCAACCCGACCGTCGCCATGTTCGAGGAGCGCATGAAACTCCTCGAGGGAGCCGAGGCGGCGCGCGCGACGGCCTCCGGGATGGCGGCGGTTTCCGCAGCTCTCCTCTGCTACCTCAAAGCCGGGGATCATGTCGTCGCCGCCAGGGCGCTGTTTGGCTCGTGCCTCTACGTCGTGCAGGATCTGCTGCCTCGGTTTGGCGTTGAGACGACGCTGGTCGACGGCCGCGACAACGACGCCTGGCGCCGTGCCGTCCGGCGCAATACGCGGGCGTTCTTCTTCGAGAGCCCGTCCAATCCCTGCCTGGACCTCGTCGACATCAGAACGGTGTCGGCCATCGCCCATGACGCTGGGGCGATCGTCGTCGTCGACAACGTCTTTGCGACCCCCATGCAGCAGCGCCCTCTCGCGCTTGGCGCCGATGTCGTCGTCTACTCCGCCACCAAGCACATCGACGGCCAGGGCCGCTGTCTGGGCGGAATCGTTCTCGGTTCGGCGAAATTTGTGAACGATCACCTGCACCCCTTCTACAAGCACACCGGCGGCGCCCTGAGCCCGTTTAATGCCTGGGTGATGCTGAAGGGGCTCGAGACGCTGCCGCTGCGCGTGCGCGCCCAGTCCGACAGCGCGGCCCGCATTGCCGACCATCTGGCCGCGAGAGTAGGCGGCGGCATCACGCGCGTGCTCTACCCGGGCCGCGCCGATCACCCGCAGGCCGAGCTTGCCCGGCGGCAGATGAGCGGTGGCTCGACACTCGTCTCGTTCGAGCTTACGGGCGGCAAGGCGCAGGCCTTCCGCTTCCTCAATGCGCTCTCGATCATCCGCCTTTCCAACAACCTCGGCGACGCCAAGAGCCTGATCACGCATCCCGCCACCACCACCCACCAGCGCCTCAAGCCCGAGGCCCGCGCCGAGCTCGGCATCACCGATGGCCTCGTTCGCCTCTCGGTCGGATTGGAGGCGGCCGACGACCTGATCAGGGACATTGACCGGGGGCTCGCGGCGCTGGACAAGTGACGCAGGTCCAGCGCAGGTTGTCATCGGGGACCGAGACCATGTACGAAGCGATCACCCATGGCATCCGGGTCCGGGTCACGCCCCAGTTCATCGAGGATCGCTCCGATCCGGAGGAAGGCCAGTACTTCTGGGCCTACACCGTCGAGATCCTGAACGACGGCGCCGTAACCGTGCAGCTCAAGTCGCGCCGCTGGCTGATCACCGATGCCAACGGCCACCAGGAGACTGTTCGCGGCCCGGGCGTCGTCGGCGAAACGCCGATCCTGGCGCCCGGACAGGCGTTCCGCTACACCTCCGGCTGTCCCCTGCGCACGCCGTCCGGCATCATGGTCGGCAGCTACCAGATGCAGCTCCCCGACGGCTCGCTGTTCGACGTTGCGATCCCGGCCTTCTCCCTCGACAGCCCCTACGCGAAGCGCAGCGTGAACTGAGGCGCCGCCCTGGGGCCGGGATCGCGGTTCATCCACTCACGAGCCAAGCCGCAACAGCCGGTCGGCATTGCCGTGCGCGAGCTTGGCCATGTCCGTGGGCGACAGCGACAGCCGGTCGAGGAACGCCCGGCCCTTGGCGTTGCTCGCATAAGGATAGTCGACCGAGAACATGATCCGGTCGATGCCGAAGGTGAGCAGCGCCGCGAGGAACGGCGGCTCGGTGAAGACGCCGCTGGTGGTGATCCACACCTGTTCGGTCACCTGCTGGCCGATTGGCCGCCTGAGGTGCTCGATGTCGAGTGCGAACACGTCGTCGGCGCGCGCCAGCATCATCGGCAGCATCTCGCCCATGTGACCGATGATGATTTTGAGGCCTGGAAAGCGGTCGAGGGTGCCCGAAAGCACGAGACGCAGAATGTGGATGGCGGTTTCGGAGTGCCAGCCCCAGCCCGCGGTCTCCAGGACGCGCGCCGCGCCAGCCTCGAGGCCGCCGAAGTAGGCCTGCCTCACCGGTTCGGGCGCGAGGTGCGGGTGAATGTAGACCGGCACATCGAGCTCGACCGCCTTGGCCAGGATTGGCCGGAACGCGGCATCGTCGAGGAACCGTCCGTTCGTGGTGCCGTTGATGTTGACGCCGACGAAGCCGAGTTCGCGCACGCAGCGCGCAAGCTCGTCCGCACAGGCCTCCGGGCTCTGCATTGGCAGCACGGCGAACCCCTTGAAGCGGTCCGGATGCCGCGCGATCGCCGCCGCCAAGTGATCGTTCATCTCGCGCGCCATCGCGACGCCCTCAGCCCCCGCGACGAGATCCGGTCCTGGGCCCGTATTGGAGAGCACCTGAACGCTGATGCCTGCCGCGTCCATGTCGGCGAGCCGCCGCTCGCCGATCTCCGGCGCAAGCTCGAGCGGATTGGGACCATCCTTCGGCGCTTTGCGCGGCCTGAAGCCGCGCCGGCGGATCGCCTCCGGATCGATCCGGCGCACGAGATGCGGAACCGTGAAATGCTCTTCGAGTGCGACGACGCGCATGACCGCCTCCCGCGATCGATCCAGGACTGTCGCATCGGTGCGCTGTCCGCGGCAAGCCGGCGACGTTACGCGGCCTCGCCCACCCGTCTCGATGCACCCGACGGGATCAATTGCGCCTTTGCGCCGAACCCTCGCTCCGGATGGCGGCACGGGCGTCCGGCGACGGCAGCACGCCCACAATCCGCAATCCCCCAAAAAACAAACGGCGCCCTCTTCGGGCGCCGCCGCGCGAACCAATCGGCATTGCGCTCGCGACGATGCGATCGTGCGTCCTACTTGGGCGCCAGGATCATCATCATCTGGTTGCGGCCTTCGAACTTCGGCTCGAACTCCACCTTGGCATAGGGCTCGCTGTCGGCCTTGACCCGCTGCAGGACCTCCATGCCGAGGTGGGTGTGGGCCATTTCGCGACCACGAAACCGGAGGGTTACCTTGACCTTGTCTCCTTCCTCGAAGAAGCGCCGCATGGCCTTCATCTTGGTCTCGTAATCGTGATCGTCGATGCCGGGGCGCATCTTGATCTCCTTGACCTCGACGACCTTCTGCTTCTTGCGCGCTTCCGCAGCCTTCTTCTGCTCCTGGTACTTGTACTTGCCGTAGTCCATGATTTTGCAGACAGGCGGCTGAGCGTCGGGTGAGATCTCGACCAGATCAAGCCCCGCTTCGAGCGCGCGGCTCGCCGCTTCGAGCTTCGGCACGATGCCGAGATTGTTGCCGTTCTCGTCAATGAGACGGACTTCGCGGACCCGGATCTGCTCGTTGATCCTCGGGCCGGTGTGTTCCCGCTCGGGCGCGGATCGCATGGGACGACGGATGGTAAAGTCTCCACTGGTTGTTGACGACAGCGCCGCTGTCTTGACGACAGCAGGCAATAGTGCCGGCCGCCGCGCGCCACTTCATGCGGGCTTCGGCCGACGCGCGCGCCGACCTGCCGCGAACGCAATACAGCGGCAACTCGACGCAGATGACTGAGATTTGGCGGTTCGCTTGACCGAGTCAAGGGGCGAAACCACCAATCTGGTAAGGTTTCGTTCCGGCCGTTGCGTTGCCGAACCGCCGCGCGAGGTCCGTGCCAAGCAACCGATCGTAGACCTCGA
>CAYWBX010000002.1:9533-10992 GCA_964456015.1 uncultured Hyphomicrobiaceae bacterium
TCGCTTCATGGCCTCGAGCGAAAACCGGGCCGCCACATGCGCCAGTGCGCGTTCCCCCATCGCGCGCCGCTCACCATCCGAAAGCGCGAGCGCGCGGCCAAGCCGGTCTGCGAGCGCAACCGGGTCTGCCGGCGCCACCAGCCAGCCGGTGATCTCGGCGAAGGGGACCGCCGGTTCGCACAGAATGGTCTCCGGCGGGGCGCCGATATCGGTGGCAATGACCGGCGAACCGAGCGCCATGGCCTCGATCGCCGACCGTCCGAATGCCTCGGGTTCGGTCGACGCAACCACGGTGACGTGCGCCGCCAGATAGGCGGCAGCGATGTCCTCGACGTGGCCCACCAGATGAACGCGATCGGCAAGTCCGAGCGATGCGATCTGTCGGCGGAGCCCGGCGACGTAGTCGCTGCGGCCCTGCGCATCGCCCGCGAGCACGACGTGGGCATCGCCAAGTCCGCCCTCGCTCCGCAGCAGCCCTGCCGCCTCGATCAGCACGCGTTGCCCCTTCCAGCCTGTGAGCCGTGCCGCGTGCAGCACGATCGGCGATGCCGCCGGAACGCCCCAGGCCGCACGCAGCCGCGCGACGCGTTCGCTTGCAACCGCCTTCGGACTGAACCGGCTGATGTCCACGCCGCGGTGGATGACCGTGACCCGCTCCTGCGGCGTGCCGTAGCGACGCCGGATCAGGTCGCCGGTATAATTCGAGTTCGCGATGACCACGTCGGCGCGCGCCATTACGCTGTTGTAGCGGCGCTTCAGGGGGCCGCTCTCCGCGTAGGCGCCATGGTAGGTTGTCACGAAGGGCACGCCCGCTCGCCGCGCCGCAAGGAGCGCGCTCCAGGCCGGCGCGCGGCTGCGCGCATGGACGAGCGCGACGCCTTCCTGTCCGATAAGCCGCCTGAGTGCCACGGCATTGGTCAGCATCCGCAGCGGATTCTTGCTGCCGGCCGGAAACGGTACGATCAGTCCGCCAGCGTCGGTCACCCGGTCAGCGAGACGGCCCCCTTCGGTAAGGACGAGGGCGCGCGCGCCCGCGCGCACGAGCGCCTCGGCGATCTCGATGGTCGAGAGCTCTGCCCCTCCTGTATCGAGCCGAGGAATGATCTGCAGTATGGTCGGCTGCCCGTGCGCCACCGCAAGCCCGCGCTGATGAAACCGGAAGGAAGCCTTAGGATGACCGCCGACGCACCGCAATTCGTCACAGTCGGCTCCGGCGCGGCCGAGCGCCGCATCGCCGTCATCCTGGACCGCCCGTCGCCGGCTGCGGTGGCTTCGGACGGAACGCCGCGCCCTGGCCTTGTCTGGCTGCCCGGCTTCAAATCGGAGATGACGAGCACGAAGGCCTCCGACCTCGCCGCGTTCGCCCGCGAGCATCGCCTGCCGATGACCCGCCTCGACTACTCCGGCCATGGCCGCTCCCCGGGGCACTCGTGTCGGCGACCGCGGATGGTTCCGAGAT
>CAYWBX010000002.1:11002-19495 GCA_964456015.1 uncultured Hyphomicrobiaceae bacterium
GCGGATCGAGGAGGGCACAGTATCCCGCTGGCTGGAGGAGGTGCGCGCGGTGTTCGTCGGCCACACGGCGGGTGAGCAGATCCTGATCGGCTCGAGCATGGGCGGCTATCTGGCGCTCCTTCTCGTGCGCGCGCTGCAGCGTGAGGCTCCGGCCGAAGCCGCCCGCATCAAGGCCCTCGTTCTCATCGCACCCGCCTGGGACATGACGCGGCTGATGTGGCAACGCATGGGGGACAGCGCCCGGCGCGAGCTCGAGGCCACCGGCGTCTTCCTTCGCCCGTCCCGCTACGGCGACGGTCCTTATCCCATCACCCGCGCGCTGATCGAGGACGGCCGCCGCCATTGGCTCGCCGACGCTGCCTTCGATCCCGGACGGCCAGTCCACATCCTGCACGGTCTCGACGATCCGGACGTCCCCTGGGAGCACACGCTCGATCTCGTCGCTCACCTCGCCGGCGATTGGACCACCGTCACGGCGGTGCCCGATGGCGACCATCGACTGTCGCGACCGCAGGACCTGGAGCTGTTGCGCGGCGTCATCCGGCGCTTCATCGACGGCGATGCCGCCGCCTGACGCGGGCGCCCGACCGCCGCACACCAGACCCACCGCCGCCTGCGAGCCGTCGCCGGCCGGCCGTCATTCCGCCGCTTTGGCCGCGGGCTCGACCGCCGCCCCGTCCCCCATGAGCGCGTCGATCTCGGCGGGCGTGAAACCGTGTTCGGCCAGGACTTCCCGCGTATGCTCGCCGAACAACGGAGCCGGCGCCGTGATCGCGGCCGGCGTCGCCGAGAACTTCACAGGAAAGCCGATGGTCTCGACGCGGCCCGCCACCGGATGATCGACCGCGCAGACCATCTCCCTCGCGTGCGTCTGCGGGTGAGAAAGCATCTCCTTGATCGACAGCACGGGACCGGCCGGGATGCCGGCCTTCTCGAGAAGTGCCAGCCACTCGCCTGTCGTCCGCATCCGAAAGCGCGCCGACAAGAGCTCGATCAGCTCAGGCAGATTCGCCATGCGGTCCTTGCCCGTCTTGAACCGGGCATCGTGCCCGAGCTCTGGCGCGCCCAGGATCTCGCACTGCATCGGATACATCTTCTGGTTCGAAGCCCCGACGTTGATCCATCCGTCCTTCGTCTCGAAGGCCTGGTAGGGCGCGTTGAGGGGATGCGCCGACCCGAGCGGCCCCGGCGAGACGCCGGTCGCCAGGCAGATCGCCGATTGCCAGTAGGTGAGCGTCACCCCCGCCTCGTAAAGCGAGGTGTCGACGACCTGCCCTTCGCCGGTCTTGAGCTTGTGCGCATAGGCCGCGCACACGCCCATGGCGGCAATGATGCCCGCGGTGATGTCGCACACGGGAGAGCCGACTTTGACCGGCGGCCGTCCTGGCCCCTCGCCCGTGATCGACATGAGCCCCGACATGCCTTGCGCGATGAGATCGTAGCCCCCTTGCGTCGACCAGGGGCCGGTCCGCCCGAAGCCGGACACCGCGCAGTAGATGAGGCCGGGATTGATCTTCTTGAGTTCGCCGTAGCCGAGGCCCAGCTTGTCGAGCGTGTCATGCCGGTAGTTCTCGATCAGTACGTCCGCGGTCCGCACGAGGCGTTTCAGCGCCTCCCGGCCGGCGGCCTTCTTAAGGTCGAGGACGATCCCGCGCTTGTTGCGGTTCATCATCATGTAGGCGGCGGGCTCACCCTTGATGTCCGGCGGCAGCATCCGGCGCGTGTCGTCGCCGCCGTCCGCTTTCTCGATCTTGATGACGTCGGCGCCCATGTCGGCCAGCATCCGTGCGCAGGTCGGCCCCGCCATGACATGCGCCATATCGAGAACCTTCATGCCCTTGAGCGGGCCGTGACGCGGGGGAGCGGGCATCAACGAGTCTCCATGTGTTCGCGCTCGCCGGAGCGCTGCAAGCGTTCGGGGAATGGCTGCTGCATCACCTGCCTCAAGGTGCCGGAATGTGGGCGCTGCGGCAAGCCGATCGGGTTCGCACGGCGCGCTGCCAAGGATGTGGCGAACTCATCGACCGGACGGATTGCACATTTCGACCGGCCGGATATCGTTCCGCCTTCGCGACGGGAGACACTGGCATGAACCGGCGTAAGTTCGTTTTTGGAGCCGCACTGGCGGCAGTTGCGGGACGTCCCTCGGCGGCATCGGCGCGGACCGAGAAATGGCCCGAGCGGCCGGTGAAGCTGATCCTGCCCTATGCCCCAGGCGGCGCCACCGATCTGATCGGCCGTCCGTGGGCCGAGAAGCTGACGCAGGCATTCAAGCAGCAGTTCGTCGTCGAGAACCGTGGCGGCGCTTCTGGCGTCATCGGCACCGAGGCCGTGGCCAAAGCCGCGCCGGACGGCTACACGTTCCTGCTGACGCCGAGCGCGCCGCTGACCGTACAGCCGGTCATCCGCAAGACGCCCTACGATCCCGTGAAAAGTTTCATGCCCGTCGGCCGCGTTGGCGATCTCATCAGCGGCTTCGTCATTCATCCGGCGACGGGGATTAAGACCTTTCACGAGATGATCGAGTTCGCCCGGAAGAATCCCGGCAAGCTCGCATATGGATCGGCGGGTCAGGGGACGTCGTCGCACCTCCGGCTCGAGATGCTGAAACACAAGACGGGCGTCGACATCCTTCACGTCCCCTATCGGGGCAACGCCGACGCCCTCAACGACTTGCTTGCCAACAACGTTCAGATGATGAACGAAATCAACCCCATGCCGCATGTCCGCGCCGGCAAGCTGACGCTCTTGGACATCAGCCACCCCGAACGACACCCCGATTTCCCGAATACGCCGACGCTCTTCGAGCTGGGCTACGGCGACGCCTACGTGCCGAGCTGGTATGCCATCTGGGCGCCGGCCGGCACGCCGACGGCCATTGTCGAGCGGCTCAACGCGAAATTGGTTGAGATCGGACGCAGCCCGGAGATGCGACAGCTGCTGTTAGGGCTCAACGTCGCCATCACGCCGCAGAGCACCGCGGAGATCGCGCAGCACCTTGCAGCCGACATGGCCCGCACGGCCGCACTCATCAAGCTGATCGGTCTCAAGGCCGAATAGCCCGCTTGCGGCGGGCCACGCCCTGCCCCGCCGCAATCCGCGCATGCCGGGCATGCCGTCGCGGACTCAGTGCACGCTTGCGATCTCGAGCTCTCCCTCGCGCGCGTGCCCGACGGCCGCCTGGCGGCTGTCGGTGAGCGCGATCGGGGTTCCGTCCGCCGCGTGCAACGCGAACAGATTGATCCCGTTCGGAAGGTCCTCGACAGTCGGGAACAAGGCCTTCGCCTCGTCCGTCGACATGATCCTGATGTAGGCGATCTGGCCACCGCCGAGCCGCGCCAGCTCGCGCTGGCTCATGATCGGCGCAAAACCACCGGCGCCAGCTTTGCGCTTGCTGCGCTTGTTGTTGGTATTCATGACGCCACTCCTTTCAGCTTGCCAGCCCCGAGGCACGTCACTTGGCGGCTACGGCGATGCCGCAAATGCGGATCATCCCCGCACGCCAGGACTGCATCTTCGGGTGATTCGGTCGCGCTGGCTGTCACTCTTGGGGCTCAGGCCCTGGCTTTCTGCTGCGGCTGACCGATCTCGATCCGTCGAATATGGCGATCGGGCTCGTGACGCACCAGATCCACGGTGAGCAATCCGTTCTCAAGATTGGCTGACCGCACTTCGATTCCGTCGGCCAGCACGAAAGTCCGCTGGAACTGCCGCGCGGCGATGCCGCGATGCAGGAATTCGCGCGATTTGTCGTCTTCCTGACGACCTCGAACAAGCAGCTGATTGTCTTCGACCACGACTTCGAGCTGATCGCGCGTGAAGCCCGCCACGGCGAGCGTGATCCGAAGCATTTCGGGCCCCTGCTCGCTGCGCTGAATGCGCTCGATATTGTACGGTGGATAGCCGTCGGCCCCGTTTTTCCCCACCCGGTCGATCAGGCGCTCAATCTCTTCGAACCCCAGCAACAGCGGGCTCGACAGAAGCGTCATTCTCGTCATAGCGACAAAGTCCTCACTTCGAAGCGACTTTTGTGTCCCGGCGCTCCCTGGACATGCGCGTCCCAGGCGCCAGCCCCCTCTCCGAGGCGCTGACCGGCCGTTCCAGACCCCATATGGGAGCATCCCGGTTGAAAATCAACGCGCCCCATATACAGGCGCCAAACAACGCCGGCCCGCCGGTCGCACCCCGGGCCTGCCACCTACCATCGTGCTTCAATGCCGGCACCCGCCGCCTGACGCGCCTCAGCGCTGCGACTTCTGCGCCAGTTCGCTCATCAACCGCCCAAGTTCCTGCGCCTGCTCGGTGTAGATCTTGATCTGCCGTTGCGCGAACCGGGTTTGGATTTCCAAGTAGTCTTTCAAGTCTTTGGCCCGCGCCAGCTCCGCTGCGAGCGCAAAGCTGGCGTTGATGTTCTCCTGTGCATAGCGCATGGTCCGGTTCTGGATTTCGACCGTTCCCGCCGCCATCGCTCCCGACGATTTGGCCACCATTTCCTGGGCCTGCTTCGCCATATCCATGAGCTGGGCGTAGGCCGCCCGAGCCTGTTCGACATTTCGCTCGGCGAGCTCACGCACCGCGGCCGGGATCTCGAACTGTGGGGTCTCGGGCATGGCAACCTCCCATCATTAAAATAATCTTAGCACGCGCAGAACGCAGGGCGCACCCCGGTTGATGCGTTGCCGACCGTCCTGATCTCGCAGTGCAGCACCTCTCACGCAGCTGTGGGTTTTGCACGGCCGATGATTGTCGATCGGGCCGACTCAGCGGCCAATGTCAAAGCCTTGAGCCAAGCGGCAGGCCCCCGTGACGCTGAAATCGAAAGTTGAGGACGCCGCCGCCCCGCCTCGCTTGCGGGCGGGCGAGCCTGCCGTTGCCGGTTCCGCCGGCACGCTTGCTGGCGACACGCTGGCGGAGCTGGCGCACGAGCTTCGCACTCCCCTGGCCGCCATCCATTCGTTGGCCGACGTCATCGCGGCAGAGCGCTTCGGCTCCCTCGACAACGATATCTATCGCGATTACGCAGGGCGCATTCGCGACGCGGCACGCCACCTGCTTGACGCTGTCGAAAGCATGCTTGCGGTCTCGCCCGAAGATCCGATCGCCCGGCAGCAGATCGGCGACCTCACCGTTGATCTCAACGAGGTTGCCCGAACGGCGCACGCCATGCTGGCCGCGCTCGCCGAGCGCCGGTCGGCAAAGCTCGAGCTTCGCTTGGCTCCGTCCCTGCCGCTGGCGCTCGCCGATCGGACGGCGGTCACGCGCATTGCCATCAACCTTGGCCGCAACGCGCTGCGCCACACCCCCCTCGGCGCGACCGTCGCCCTGCGAACGGGCACGGCGGCGGACGGCGCGATCTGGCTCGAGATCGAGGATGACGGACCGGGACTTCCGCCGGCAGTCGCGGCGGCCTATCCCGAAAGACATGCCGCCAGTGAGGCGGATGCGGCAGCAGCCTCTGCCGAGCGGACCCCGACCGGGCGCGGTCTCCCCATGGTCCGCCGGCTCGCCGCGGCCAACGGGGCCTCGCTGTCGTTCCCGAAATCGTCCGCCACGGGGACCCGTGCCCGACTGACGTTCGCCCGAGGTCGCCTGCTGACACAGGGCTGAGGCCTTCCGCGGGCCCGCTTGCAGCGCGCTGCTCTGCGCGGCCCGTCGCCGGCAGTTGCTGTCAGCACGTGCCTGGCACTAAGCTCGCCGCCGAGATTGTCTTCGACAAATGACGAGGGAAGGTGGCACCCATGGCCGCGACCATGACGGAAGACGAGCACGCCCGGGAGATTTCCAGCGGTTGGCAGAATGAGCTCTACGATGCGCTGCGCCGCCACGACGTGAACCAGTTCTCCTACGTTCCCGATGCCGGCCATCGCATCTGCATCGATCGTTCGATCGCGGACAAGGATGTGCACTCCGTGGCGCTGACGACGGAGGAGGAGGGGGTGGCGCTTGCCTGCGGCGCGCACCTTGGCGGCAAGCGGTCGGTCCTCCTCATGCAATCCTCCGGCCTCGGCAACTGTGTGAACTTCCTGTCGATGGTCCAGGGCGGACGCTTTCCCTTCCTCACCATCCTGTCCATGCGCGGCGACTTCGGCGAAGGCAATCCGTGGCAGATCAGCATGGGCCAGGCGACGCGGCCGCTGCTGCAGACCATGGGCTTCATCGTGCTCGAGGTGACCAAGCCCGAGGAGGTCGTGCCGACCGTCGATGCCGCGGCCAACATGGTCTGGAAATCGGGACAGGCGGTCGCCATTCTGCTTACGCAGAAGCTGATCGGCGCCAAGGCTTTTTGACGCCGCGTATCCCTCGACCCGAGGACGGCGCATCCCCCCAAACTGAGAGCGAGAGCAAAGATGTCCAAGCCCCCGGAGCGCACGGCCGGACCGCGCTACACCCTCGACCGCATCACGGCCGTTCCGGCGATCGTCGGCGACGCCAGCGATTTTCTGATCATCGGCGGCCTCGCAGGCGCCGCCAAGGACATGGCCGCATTGACCAATGACGGACCGAATTACTACGGCCTCGCAGGCGCCATGGGCGCGGCCGTGATGATGGGCCTCGGTCTTGCCCTCGCCCGACCCGACAAGAAGGTTCTCGTTGCGACCGGCGACGGCGAGCTGCTGATGAATGTCGGAGCCCTGGCCACGGTCTCGCTCCTCAACCCTCCGAACTTGCGCATCCTGTGCATCGATAACGGCCACTATGGCGAGACTGGCTATCAGAAGAGCCACACCTGCCTTGGCGTCGACCTGGAGCAGATGGCGATCGGCGCGGGCATCAAGGCAACCTGCTCCGTTGAGAAGGAGGCCGATCTCGCCAAAGGCGCCAAGATGCTGCGCGAGGCGAATGGCACGTGCTTCGTCCTTCTTCGCGTGAAGCCCACCGATGGCCCCAAGGTCAAGCGCCTGATGGACCCGGCCGCCAGCCGTGTGCGCTTCCGCCTGGGCACGCTCGGCCAGCCATGAGACAGGATCAGCGCAATTGCCGCCCCGTGCTTCGATGAGGTGCCCGGGTCGCAGAAGCGCCATTTGCAACATCAGTTGCACTGATCGTCGCCGATGCGGCGCGGCAACGGAAAGCGCGCCGCGTGCACGGAGTGCTGGAGCAGTCCGCACGCCGCACAAGCGCCCGCGATGCGGGCCATCGCCGGACCGAAAGGCGCAGTCGGGCGATTGACGCCGTCGCCTGCGGACCGCGAGGCGCTTCCGGGCCACGGACTGGCAACCCGCTCAGAGCTCCAGACTGGGCGGTCCGCCCCAAGCCCTGCTGCCGCCTGACCTGACGCAGGGATCATGCCGCGCGGCCGCCGCGCCCCTTGCTTCGTCTCCAGAGCTGCCGCCGCGCGCTCACGCGCGACGGCGCTTCGCCTCGGCGCGGCGCGCATGAAGGATCGGCTCGGTGTATCCGTTCGGCTGCTCGCGACCCTTGAAGACGAGATCGCACGCGGCCTGGAACGCGATCGAGCGGTCGAAGTCGGGCGCCATGGGCCGGTAGACCGGATCACCTGCGTTCTGCCGGTCGACCACCGCCGCCATCCGCTTCATGGTCTCCATCACCTGCTCGCGGCTGACAATGCCATGACGCAGCCAGTTGGCGATGTGCTGGCTCGAGATGCGCAGCGTCGCGCGGTCTTCCATGAGGCCGACGTTGTTGATGTCCGGCACCTTCGAGCAGCCGACGCCCTGATCGACCCAGCGCACGACGTAGCCCAGAATCCCCTGCGCGTTGTTGTCGAGCTCGCGCTGGATGTCCTCGGACGACCAGTTCACGCCCTCGGCGACGGGAATCCGCAGGATGTCGTCGAGGTTCGCGCGCGGGCGGCGTTTGAGCTCGTCCTGCCGCTTGCGCACGCACACCTTGTGATAGTGCGTTGCGTGCAGCGTCGCCGCCGTCGGCGAGGGCACCCAGGCCGTGCTCGCGCCGGCGATCACATGGCCGATTTTCTGCTCGAGCATGGCGGCCATGAGATCCGGCATCGCCCACATGCCCTTGCCGATCTGGGCATGACCCGGCAGGCCGCACGCGAGCCCGATGTCGACGTTCCAGTCCTCATAGGCCTTGATCCAAGGCTCGGCGCGCATATCGGCCTTGCGGACCATCGGGCCCGCCTCCATCGACGTGTGGATTTCGTCGCCTGTCCGATCGAGAAACCCGGTGTTGATGAAGAAGATGCGGTGGCGCGCGGCGCGGATGCACTCCTTCAGGTTGACGGTGGTGCGCCGCTCCTCGTCCATGATCCCCATCTTGATGGTATGACGGGGGAGATCGAGCATGTCCTCAACGGCATCGAAGAGGCTGTTGGCAAACGCTACCTCCTCGGGGCCGTGCATCTTGGGCTTCACGATGTAGATCGACCCCGTCCGGCTGTTCCGAAGGGCGCCGCGGCCCTTCAGATCGTGCAGCGCGATCAGACTGGTGATCGCGGCATCAAGGATGCCCTCGGGCGTCGGATGTCCGTCGCGATCGAGGACGCCTTCATCCGTCATGAGATGGCCGACG
>CAYWBX010000003.1:0-18933 GCA_964456015.1 uncultured Hyphomicrobiaceae bacterium
GCGCGAGCCGGTGATCGAGCATCTTTACGCCCGGGGGACGCGCCTTCGCCAGGGTCTGGAGGAGGTCGCGGCCAAGCGCGGCCTTCAGAATCACTTCAAGGTCGTGGGACGGCCGTGCTGTCTGCTCTATGCAACGCTTGATGAGGCAGGCAAGCCGTCGCAGGCGTTTCGCTCGCTGTTTCTTCAGGAAACGATCCGTCGCGGCATACTCGCGCCCTCGCTGGTTGTCAGTTACTCGCACAGTCCTGAGGACATCGAGGCGACCATCGAGGCAATTGATGGCGCGCTCGAGGTCTATGCTCGGGCGCTGCAAGGCGGCGTCGACCGGTACCTCGTCGGCCGGCCGTCCCAGATCGTCTATCGGCATTACAACACGCCTGAGGCCCATGCCCCCGGCGCGTGATCGGGACCGCGGAGCGAATGCTGCGGTCTCCGCGACGTTGCTGGTCGATTGCCGCCGCACGAATAAGATTATCCCAGGGAAGGGGCGAAAGAGACGCCTCTCTCGAAGGACTGCGGCCTTGTTCGCGCGCAATGTCGCCGGTACCTCATGAGAACGAGCCGCGGGACCGCAATGAACACTGGCGACGCAGTGCGGACACGTGTTCTCTTCATCAACTCTGCGCTGGTCGGCGGTGCGGACACGTGGATTCATTTTCTACTTTTGCGGAATCTGCCGCGGGACCGCTTTGAGCTGTACGCCGCGGGGCAACCAGGCGTGCCGGCTCCGGCGTTCGATGAGCTGCGCGCCATTCCCGACGTGACGTTGCGCCCCACCGACTTCGGACCGTCGCTGTGGCGACAATCCCGCTTCAGCAAACTGGTCAGATCGTTGAGGCTTCTTCCGGCTGCGGGGAGCCTATTGGGTCTGGCCGCCTACATTCGGCGACATCGCATTAAGATCCTGCATTCGACCGACCGACCTCGCGATGCAATTGCCTGTGTGGTTCTTGCCGCCCTGACGGGGGCCAAGTCCGTGATCCATGTGCATGTGAATTACGGCGACTGGATGGGTCGCGGCGTTCGATGGGCATTCGCGCGGGCCGATGCGATCGTCGGCGTTTCGCGCCATACGGCGAGGTCATTTGTGGAGGCGGGGTATGCAGCTGATCGCGTGCACGCGATCCTCAACGCGATCGAGCCCAAGAGCTGGGACCCGACGCTCGATCCTGCGCCGGGCCGTGCCTCGCTGGGCGTGCCGAGCGGCGCGCCGTTGATTGTGAGCGTGTCGCGTCTGTTCCGCTGGAAGGGTCACGGCGAGCTTCTACGCGCGCTCGCGCTGGCAAAGCGCGAATTCCCGGACGTTAGGCTTGCGATCGTCGGCGCTGACTATCCCGCAGATAGCGGCACCACTCCGGCACTGAAGGCGCAAGCTCGCGAGCTCGGAATCTCCGAAAACGTGATCTTTACGGGCCAGCGCTCGGACATTCCAAGCCTGCTCGCTGCTTGCGACATCTTTGCGCTGCCAAGCTTCGAGGAGCCGTTTGGATTGGTGTTCGCCGAAGCGATGGCGATGAAGCGTCCTGTGGTGGCTTTGGCAAGCGGGGGGACTTTGGAGGTCGTTGAGCACGGCAAGACGGGCCTGCTCTCGGAGCCAGGAGACATCGAGACGCTGGCCGGGAACATCATCCAACTGCTGCGCGATCCCGCACTTCGGGCTCGGTTCGGAGAGCAAGGACGCGCACGGGTCGAGGCGCACTTTGCGCCGCAGCGCATGGCCAGGGATGCGGCTGAGCTCTACCGTCGCCTACTCATGGCGCACGGCTGACTGCCGTTGCGCGAGGTCGCCTCGGACGTCCTTATCTGATCAACGAGCGGACGAACAAGTAGCTCGAGCCAAGCGACGGCACCGTCGCGAACGCGCGCTCGCGCACCCGATCAGCGAGGCTTTGACCGTACCGGTTGGTGAGAAAGGTGATCTTTCCGCCGTGGACGGAATAGGGATCCTCGAGCTTGCTGCCGCCGTCTTCCCATGAAAACGCCAGCATCGGCCGCGCGACCTTGCTCCTGTTGGGCATTCCCCGATGCCACATTGTCGAGATGCGGACGACGACATCGCCAGCGTTCATTCGCATTCGAATTGCAGGCTTTCCGGACAGAACGTACTGCCAATACTTGTACTCGCGCAGGTGGGTTCCGGGCGCGGCCTCCATCGCGCCGTTCTCAATGTCTGTATCGACCGGCGCAACGTTGACGATGAAAAACGGTGCGGATGCGTAGCCGTCGACGTGCGGGTTCTGCGGACTGCTGTTGGGCAAATTGAAGTTGCAACCGATATTCGGTTTACGGAGCGGGGTGGGCGAGAGGCGCCGCACGAAGTCGAAGACCCCGCTCGCTTCAAGTTCATCATAGACGAACCGCGACTGGGCTCCCGGAAAGCAATTGAGGTGGCCGCTGATCATGCCGCCACCCGAGAACAGCTCCCCGTTTGCCTTGGCGCGGGCAAACTCAGCTTGTAACTCCTCGGCGAGCGCCGCCAGGCGCGGCTTTGAAACCACGTTTGTCAGCTTTACGCACCCGTCACGAGCGAAGATGGCGGAGAGCTCGTCAATCTGCTGACTGATCGGCGTCATGAACCGTCTCCATCCTTCTGACAGCAGTCAAATTCGAGCAGTGTTATAGTCGCTTACCCTATCGAATGCCTATACTAGAGACGGAACAAAGATAATGGGCGGAGGTATTGCCGCCGATGCGTCGGCGGCTCGGCTGGCGCATGAAGCCGTCCTGGCCGTCCAGCAACAAATCGTGCCTGCGACGCGGGGGAGGGCCTTCGCGGTGCGTCGCCCGCCCGAGCGCGCCACAGGCTGAGGTGCGAAGCCGGGTGAGGCTTCCGGACGGAGCAACGCGCTTTGGCATTCTACCCTGGCGCCTTCAGCCGAGCCTCGGCGCGCACGTAGCGGGCGACGTCGGCGTGGGTCGCAAACCAGATCCCGGCATGGCTGCGGATGTGGCGGATGAGCTCTTCGAGGATCTGCATCCGGCTGGCGTGACCGATGACGTGCGGGTGCATCGTGAGCAGGTAGAGGCCTCCTGGCCCGCTCGCATAGGCGTAGTCGAATTCACGCCGGAATACTTCGAGCACACCGGCCGGCGACGTATAGGGGCGTGCCGAGCCGAAGCGGTCCATGGTGAGATAGGGCGCGTCGTCACGGATCCATTCGACAGGCAGTTCGACGACGCCCGTCGCCTCCCCATCCTCCAGAAGTTCATAGGGATCGTCGTCTGCCATCAGCGAGCTGTCATAGATCAGACCCATCTCACGCGTGATGGCGAGCGTGTGCGCTGAGAAGTCCCACGACGGCGTGCGGATCCCCACGGGGCGCTCGCCCGTCACCTTTTCGAGCGTGTCGGCAGCGCGCATCTGCAACTCACGTTCGTCCTTCGGCGGGAGTGTCGAGTTGAGCTCGTGGATCCAGCTGTGGATGGCAACTTCATGACCCTCGGCAACGTTCGCGCGCTGCTCGTCCGGATAGAGGAGAGCGATGACGCCCGGGACGAAGAACGTGGCCTTGATGTCGTATTGCGCAAGAAGCTTGCGGATGCGCGGCACGCCGACGCGCGCGCCGTATTCGCCGGCGCTGAGGCGGCCGGGCGAGTCGTGCCCCCAGCGCAACGTCTGCGTCTCGTGGTCGGAATCGAAGGAGAGCGCCACGGCCGTGCGTGCGCCGCCCGGCCACGCCTTCGGGCGCAAGGAACGGCCGGCGCGCACCTTGCCGACGATCTTGCGCCATTTTTCCTCCGGCCAACGCCAGGCTTCCGGTTGGTCAGGCAGGCCAGATGCGGTCTTGGGCTTGGTCGCCATTGGTCACTCTCCTCGATGGTATCCGTGGAGTGGAACAGTCGGTCGTCGGGACGCTTGCCTTAAGTGGAGCACGTTGCCGGCCGTCCAGCAATTTGCGAAGCGCGGCCTCCGGCGGCGCGATCGGCGGGAGCGCGTCAGGGGCTGCCTCGCACGGAGATGGTCTGGCCCGTGATGTAGCCGGCATAGGGCGAGGCGAGGAACATGACGGCATGGGCAATGTCGGCCGGTTCGCCAAGGCGTTTGAGTGCAATTCCTTCGATGATCTGCCGCCGGCGCTCGGGTCCGTAGCTTTCCCATTGCCGGACGTAGTCGGGGCTCGTCGGCATGAAGCCTGGCGCCACAGAGTTGACGGTGATTGCGAACGGGCCGAGTTCGGAAGCGAGCTGCCGTGTGAGACCGATCTCGGCGGCCTTGGCCGTCGCGTAGGCCTGGATGCCGGTGAGGCTGACGCCGAGGCCGGCTCCCGATGAGATGATGACGATCCGGCCGCCGCCCGCCCGCTTCATGCCCGAGACGACGGCGCGGACGAGCTTGAAGGCGGACGTGACGTTGGCGTCCATGATCGCGCTCCAGTCGGCATCGGCGACGGATTCGACGGGTTGGTGCGACTGACCGCGCACGCCGCCCGCGGCATGAACGAGGATGTCGATCGGGCGGGGGCCGAAGTCGTCGGCGAGACGCGCCACGGCGCTGCTGTCGGCGAGATCGGCGGTGTGGATCGTGAGCGAGCCGCCCGGCGCGCAATCCACCTCCGCTGCGAGCGTCTGCAACCCGTCGCCGAGCAGGTCTGCGGCGTGAACCTCGGCGCCGCGTGCGCAGAAGCCCGCAACAATGGCGCGGCCGATGCCGCGAGCGGCTCCCGTGACGAGCACCCGTCGGCCGTCGAAGGTGATCTCCATGGCGGGCTCCATAACGCTCTGGCACGGCCGCCTCCGGACGCGGCGGTGCGCGATGATCTAGGCCCTTCGATCCGGCGTGCGGAGCTGCGGAAGTTCCGCAACGAGCCGGCCAAAGGCCTCGTGGACCTCGCTGCCGTCGCCGCGGCGGGAGGTCGGCGGCATCGCGGCTACGGCATCGAACAGCTTGTGCTTCATGTAGAACCGCCAGTGTACCGGCAGGGTCGCGAGGAGGGCGGTCAGGGTCTGATAGTTGGCGTCGGTCCACAGGAGCTCGTGCGCATCGCGCGCCGGCCCGTAGTCGAAGAGAGGGTCGCGGCGCGCGATCTGGGGCGTGGTCCGCAAGTCCTGCCGCAGCGCCGCCGTCGCGGCGAGATCGACCGTGCCGCCAGTCAGGACGACACCATAGTCCAGGCGAGCCCGATCGACGGAGACGAACCCGCGACGGACGTCGAGCGCAACTGCCGCGGGATCGCGCGCAAAAGGATCTCCCCAGCCTCCAGCTCCCCCCGACGCGACATAGATCTTGTCGCCCGGATCGAGCCTCAGGATGTCGGTGTTGCCGAGATTGACCTCGCGATCGCTGCCGGGATTGAGGATGAACGCGGAATTGGCGCCGGGGCGCCCGCCGGCGATCCCCCAGCCCTGGAACAAGGTGCGGTCCCGATTGCGCGCGGTGACGCGCGTGTTGGGGGCGAAGACCTCGAACGTCATCTCGGTGGCGAGGCCGCCGCGATGGAGCCCCGCGCCGCCCGAATCGCGCCGCAGGCCGTAGCGATGAAAGCGGATCGGCACCTCCGCCTCGGTGATTTCGATCGGCGTGTTCTTGAGGAATCCCTGCGTTGCGCCCGAACCGTCGGCGCCGTCGCTCTCGCGGCGGCCGCCGGCGCCGCCGGTCATCGGATTGATGGCTGCCATCAGCCGGCGTCCCGAGCGGTTGTCGGTGGTGTTGACATTCATGATCGCGCCGCCCTGGGCGCCGGCCGCCTGCATGACGTCGGGGAGCGCGCGCGCAAAGGCGCCGAGGATGACGCCTTGCAGGCGTTGGACCGAGAGCGTGCGCATGCCGACGGCCGCCGGGAACCGGGGATTGATCATGGTTCCCTCGGGCAACGTCGAGGACAGGATGCGTGCGATGCCGGAATTCAGGAAAAGCGTCCGGTCGAGGGAATAGAGGGCGTAGGTGAGGCCGACGCAGATCAGCGTGTGGCGGCCATCACCCCCTGTTGGGATGTTAAGCGAGGATTCCAGCTGCGGATCGGTGCCGGTGAAGTCGAAGTCCAAGCTGCCGTCGCGAACGGTCATGGTGAGCGCGAGGCGACACGGTTTGCCGTCAGCTGCATCCTCGTCCATGTAGTCGGCGAAGTGATATTGACCGTCGGGAATGCGTCGCACGATCGCGCGCGCCTGCGCCTCGGCGTAGGAAAGCAGATCCTCGATTCCCCGGCAGAACGTGGCGGCACCGAACTTGGCGATCATGTCGCGAACCTTGCGCTCGCCGGTGTTGCAGGCCGCAATCTGCGCCTTGAGATCGCCCCAGGTCTGTTCGGGGGCGCGCACGTTGGCAAGGAAGATGTCGAGCACCTGCCGGTTGAGCTTGCCACGCTCGACGATCTTGGCGGGCGGGATGCGGATGCCCTCCTGGTGCACCTCGGTGAGGGTGCGGGAGAGGGAGGCCGGCACTGCGCCGCCGACGTCGGTGTTGTGGATGTGCCCGACCGAGAAGGCCACGATGCGCCCTTCGTGGAAGATCGGCTTCCAGATGTGCATATCGGGCGAATGCGTGCACACGAATCCGGAGTAGGGGTCGTTGGTGATGCAGATGTCTCCGTCCTCGTATGTCTCGATGGCGCGGATGACGGGGCCGTAGTTGAGGCCGACGAACCAGGTCGCACCGAGTTCGGTCGGGGTCGCGAACGTCTCTCCGGCCGGCGTGGTCAGGCCGGTCGTGAAGTCCTCGGTTTCCTTGACGAACGTCGAGTGCGCGGTGCGGTAGAGGGTGAAGGCCATGCTCTCGGCCGCGGCGCGCGCGTGGTTCTTCAAGATCTCGAGCGTGACTGTGTCGATGGCCATTCGCTCAGGCCTCGTCCGAAGTCGATGTGATGTGCAGGTTGAGATCGGCGTCGGTGCGGACGGCGAAGCCCCCGACCACGCAGGTGGTGCTGTCGTCCTGGCGGATCACGGCGGGACCGAGGAGGCGGGCGCCTGGGCCCAGCGCATGACGCTCGTAGATGGCGGCCGCGTGCCAGCCGCCGTCATAGAAGACATGGATCGAGGCTTGGGGCTTTGGATCAAAGCCGGCCTTGACCTCCGTACCGCCGGGTTCATCCGCCCACACCGGTCCGGTAGCGACGAGGCGAAGGTTGATGATCTGTACCGAGGCGTCGGGGTCCGCATGTTCATAGAGCCGCGCATGCTCCTGATGAAACGCGCTTGAGAGTGCGGAGATGTCGGCGCGTTCGAGCCATCCCGGCTCGATCGGGACTTCGATTTCGTAGGACTGTCCGCGATAGCGCATGTCGGCCGACCAGCGCAGGCGAGGCTCGCCGGCGAAGCCCTGGTCGTCTCGCAGCCACGCGCGACCCTGCCGCTCGAGGTCCTCCATGAGAACTGCCAGCCGACGCACGCCGGAGAGGTCGCAGTCGACGAATGCCGAGCGGATGAAATCGTTGCGAACATCGGCAACAAGTCCGCCGTAGGCGGCGAGCACGCCGGGCGTTGGCGGCACGATGATCCGTCGGATGCCTAGGTCGCGGGCGAGCAGGCAGGCCGTCATCGGCCCGGCGCCGCCGAATGGGAGCAGCGTGAAATCGCGCGGGTCGGCGCCTGCGCGCGAGAGCAGCTTCGAGATCTCAAGAAACATGCCCGAGATGGACACCTTGATGATTGCTTCAGCCGCCGCTTCGAGGCTGAGATCAAGCCGGCGCGCGATCGGGGCGATTGCCGCGCGGGCGCGCGCGATGTCGAGCCGCACGGCGCCGTAGCCGATGTCGCCGTCGCCAAGGAAGCCGGCCACGGCATAGGCATCGGTGATCGTCGCCTGCGTGCCGCCCAGGCCGTAGCAGGCCGGGCCCGGGTTGGCACCCGCGCTTTCCGGGCCGACCTTGAGGACGCCATGGTCATCGACCCGCGCCAAGGAGCCACCGCCGGCGCCAATCGAGGAGACCGACACGGTTGGGATGTGGATCGGAAAATCGCCGACCATCTCGCCCGCCCCGAAGCGCGGCCTGCCGTCGAAGATGAGGGCCACATCGGCACTGGTGCCGCCGACGTCAAAGGACAGCACGTGGCGAGCGCCCGCGCGCTCGGCAACGCGAGCGGCGCCGATCACGCCCGAAGCGGTGCCCGAAAGCAGCATCTGGATCGGGTTGCGGCGGCCCAGTTCGGCGCGCATGACGCCGCCGTTCGACTTGGTGATCATCGGCTCGACGGCGACGCCTGCCGCCCGCAAGGCCCTCTGCAGCGAGGTCAGATAGTTCGCCACGCGGCGGCGCACGTAGCCTGCGACGGTCGCGGTGACCGTTCGCTCATACTCGCGGATGACCGGCCAGACATCCGTCGCCAGGATGACGTCAAGGTCCGGGGCCGCGGCACGCACGATGTCACCGACGCGGCGCTCGTTCGCTGGATTGGCGTAAGCATTGAGGAGGGCGATCACAACGGCATCCGCACCCTCGGCTCTGGCCGCAGCCACGGCGTCCCGGACGCCCGCCTCGTCCACCGGGGTGAGAATGCTCCCGTCCGCCAGGGTGCGCTCGGCGATCCCCCACACCCGTTCGCGCGGCACGAGCGGCGCGGGCCGGCGGGAGAAGAGATCATAAGGGTCCGGCATCTTGAGACGGGCCACCTCAAGAACGTCCTCGAACCCTTGGGTGACGAACAGCGCGAGCGTGGCGCCGCGCCGTTGAATGACGGTATTCACGCCGACCGTCGTCCCGTGCGTGAAATACCTGATCTCGGCCGGCCTGATGCCAAAGCGTCGTTCGATCTGGCGCAATCCCTCGATGACCTCGGCCCCGGGATCGTCCGGGCGCGAGAGCACCTTGAGCGTCCGCAGGGTTCGGCCCGTCTCGTCGAGCAGGGCGAAGTCGGTGAACGTGCCGCCGATGTCGACGCCAAGGCGGTAGGTCATTCCGGCTTTCCCATGTCCGGTGCTGAGGCCACTTGGGCCATCGTTCCTGTCCGCATCGCTCTTGTCCAGCCGTCGCCGGAGTGCTCAAGTGACACATCAGCATTGAGCGGGAGACGAGCCATGGCGGCAGCCGAGCGGCGGGTCGCGATCGTAACGGGCGGGGCGCGAGGCATCGGACGCGGATGCGCGCACGCCATCGCCAAGCAGGGTGTCGATGTCGTGCTCGTCGACCTGCTTGAAGACAAGCTGCCCGGAACGAAGGCGGAGATCGAGGCCTTGGGGGTCAATTGCGAGACCTTCGTCGCCGATGTCGCCGACCATCGGCGGGCCAAGGAGATCGCGCAGGCAACGCTCAGCCGCTTCGGCCGGATCGACATCCTGGTGAACAACGCTGGCAAGGCGCAGCCTAAGGGCATTCTGGAGCTTACCGAGGACGAATGGGATCGCACGCTCGCGGTCAATCTCAAGAGCTGCTTCAACTATGCCCAGGCGGTGGCGCCGGCCATGCTGGAGCGGCAGTGGGGGCGCATCGTTTCGATGTCTTCGGTGAACGCCCATTCGGGGGGCGTCACGGCGGCGGTGAGCCGGTTCGCTTATGCGGCGGCCAAAGCGGGAATCATCGGCATGACGCGGGCGCTGGCCAAGGAGCTCGGGCCGCACGTTGCGGTCAATTGCATCTGTCCGGGCCTGATCAAGACCGAGGTCGAGGGCAATGCGGTGATCCGGGAACGGGAGGCTGAACTGATCAAAGGCGTCGCGTTGCGGCGTGTCGGCACCCCCGTCGACGTCGGGAATCTGGTGGCTTTTCTGGCAACGACCGAGCCCTGTTTCATCACCGGGCGGGATTTCATCATCGACGGGTTTCAGTACAATATCTGAGCGCATTGGAGCGGGTGGCCCCGAAACAGGAGCCGCCGGAAAGGGAACGCAGCCATGGCCCACCTCAGTCGCCTCGTTGCATCGGCCCTTATGGGGCTGGCAATCGCCACGTGGATCGCAGCGCCGCCGGTGCTGGCGCAAACGCGGTTCGTGTTCGCCAACGCCAGTCCCTACGACACGCTCGATCCGCACAAAATCCTCGACGTCGGGCGCGTGGCCTCGCGCATCAACCTCTACGACGGGCTATTGCGGTGGCTTGACAACCCCGCCAAGCTCGAGCCGTGGCTTGCCGAGAGCTATACGGTGTCCGAGGACGGCAAGACGTACACGTTCAAGCTCAGAAAGGGCGCCAAGTTCCACGACGGCAGCGAGATCAAAGCCTCGGACGTCGTCTATTCGATGGAGCGCATTCTGGCGCAGAAGGGCCAGTCCTACCCGCTCTTCGCCGATCTCGTTACGCCCGGCTCCACGAAGGCGCTCGACGACTACACGGTGCAGTTCAATCTGACCAAGGCGTCGGCGATTTTCCTCGCGGTGGTCCCGGAGGTCCACGTTCTCAACGCCGCTCTGGTCAAGAAGAACGAGAAGGACGGGGACTGGGGTGCGGCCTGGCTCTCCAAGAACGAGGCCGGCTCCGGGTCCTACGTGCTTGATCGCTACGATCCGGCCATCGGCTTTACCGCCAAGCGGTTCAAGGATCATTGGAACAAGCAGTGGGGGGCCAAACCCATCGACGAGATTGAGTTCCGCACTGTGATCGAGCTGAACAGTCGCGTGCTCGGTCTCCTCAAGGGCGATTTCCACGGCACCGACGGCTATCTGCCTCAGGACCAGATCAAGCGACTGCGCGAGGCTCCCAATATCTACGTTGCCGAAGCGGAATCGATGCGCATCTTCTATGCGATCATCCACTCCGGCCGCGAGCCGATGAACGACATCAATTTCCGCAAGGCGCTTTCCTACGCCTTCGACTACGACGGCTTCAACAAGAACATCCTGTCGGATTCGGTGGCGCGCAATCCCGTGCCGTTGCCAAACAACATCTGGGGCGCCCCGAAAGGCGTCAAGGGCTACACCTACGATCTCGACAAGGCGAAGGAGTATCTGGCCAAGATGAAGGCGCCGCCGCGCGAAATTACGATCGGCGCGCTGGCAGGCTACCAGCAGACGGAACAGGCCGCGGCCCTGCTGCAGGCGAGCCTCGCGAAGATCGGGGTCAAATCGAAGATCCTGGCCGAGCCGTGGTCGGTGGTCTCGGCCAAGATGCGCAACGAGCAGCAGATGCCGGACCTGCTATTCCTGTGGAAGTCTACCTACTATGCAGACCCGAACAATTGGGTGGGCGAGATGTACGCCTGCGATCAGATCGGACAGCGCAACAACAGCTGGTACTGCAACAAGGAGGTCGACAAGCTCCTGGTCGAGGCGCTGCAGACAACCGATCAGGCCAAGCGTGCGGCCAATTATGAGAAGGCAGCAACCATGGTGATGGAGGATGCGGGCGGCATCTTCATCTACAACACCAAATGGTTCGGCCCCTTCAACAAGAAGGTCACGGGCATCCGGTTCTGCCCGATCGGGGACGGGCAGGAAATGCGCTGGGCCAGCATGGAGAAGTGAGGCGTCGCCCGGATCCGCGCGCGGCGCGCTCACCGCGCAGCGCGAGCGGGGCCGGGTCGACCGCGGCAAAGACGGCTTCATGCGCACCCTCGTTGTCATCCTGCGGCGTCTGATCTGGGTGGTTCCGACGCTGCTCGGGCTTCTCGCGATCGTCTTCACGGTGAGCCACATCATCCCGGCGGACCCGGCGGCCACGCTGGCCGGCGAGAACGCGACCAAGGCGCAGATCGAGGCCATCCGCAAGCAGTACGGGTTCGATCAGCCGCTGCCTGTGCAGTTTCTCAGGTACGTGCAGAAGGTCGCCACCGGGGACCTCGGGATCAGCCTCTATACGCAGCGCCCGATCTCGGAGGACCTCATCACCCGCGTGCCGGCGACGCTCGAACTCGCGGTGGTGACGATCCTGGTCGCAGCCGGCCTCGGCGTCCCGCTCGGCGTCATCGCGGCCGTGCGGCGGAACTCGCTCTTGGATCATGCGCTGCGCATCTTCACGGTGTCGGGTCTCGCCATTGCGAGCTTCTGGCTTGCAATTCTCTTCCAGCTGCTCTTCGCCATGAAGCTTGGGCTGACGCCGCTGCAAGGTCGCGTGAGCGGCTGGGGGCCGAGCCATGTCACCGGCTTCTTCCTGATCGACGCGGTGATCACCGGCGACTGGAGAGTCCTTGGCAACGTGGCGGCGCATCTGGTGCTGCCGGTGCTGACGCTGTCCTTTCCGGCGATGGCGACCATCGTGCGCTTTACGCGCGCCGGGGTGCTCGATGCGATCAACTCGAACTACGTTCTCTATGAGCAGGCGATGGGTCTGCCCCGGCGCGTGATCATCTGGAAATACGTCTTGCGCAATGCGCTCATCGGCACGGTGACGCAGATCGGGTTGATCTTCGGAATCCTGCTTGCAGGCGCCGTCGTCGTTGAGAGCGTGTTCGACTGGCCAGGCCTTGGGCTCTATGCGGTGAACGCGATCCTGCGCTCGGATTACAACGCCATCATGGGGTTTACGCTCATCACGGGCGCGGTGTTCATCCTCGTCAACCTCATCGTCGACATCGTGCACGGGCTGATCGACCCGAGGGGAGGGGGGTGAGCCGTGCAAACCGCGTTCTATCTCTTCCGGCGGCTCGCCAGCGACAGGACGGCGCTCTTCGGCGCCTGCCTCGTCCTTCTGCTGATCCTGACGGCGATTCTGGCGCCGTGGCTCGCGACCCATCCGAACGACGTCGCCGAATTCCACCCGGCCGAGCGGCTCAAGCCGCCGAGCGCCGCGCATTTCTTCGGTACCGACCGCATGGGCAGCGACGTCTACAGCCGGCTCCTGTTCGGCGCGCGGATCACCATCACCATCGCCGTGATCGCCGTCGGCACGGCCGTCCTGATCGGCGTGCCGATCGGGCTCGTCGCAGGCTACTACCGGAATTGGGTCGGCGATCTCCTCATGCGCATCTCCGACATCTTTCTGGCGGTGCCGCAGATCGTGCTCGCCATCGCGATCGCGCAGTCGCTGGGGCCGTCGATCGAGAACGTCATTCTGGCGCTCTCGCTCACCTACTGGCCATTCTGGGCTCGTCTCGTCTATGCCGAGACGACGCGGGCGATGAACGAGACCTACGTCGAGGCGGCGATCGCGCTCGGCGTGCCGGCTCCGCGCATCATGCTGCTGCACATTCTGCCCAACATCTCCTCCTCGATCATCGTGCGCACGACGATCGGCATGGGGGGCACAATCCTGACCGCGGCGGCGCTTGGCTTCCTCGGTCTCGGGCCGCCGCCGCCGACGCCGGAATGGGGACGCACCATCGCCGAGAGCCGCGAGTTTTTGCCCGATGCCTGGTGGTATGCGACCGCGCCTGGTCTCGCCATCTTTCTTGTCGTGATGGGCTTCAATCTCCTTGGCGACGGGCTGCGTGACATCCTCGATCCGCGCACTCGCAGGGAGCGCGAATGAGCGAGCCGTTGCTCAGCGTGTCTAACCTTCGGGTCGACTTCGTGACGAGCGCCGGCCGCGCCCGGGTGCTCGACCACGTCAACCTATCGCTCAAAACGGGCGAGATCGTCGGTCTCGTCGGGGAGTCGGGGTCAGGAAAGACGACGCTCGCACGCGCCATCCTCGGCATCCTTCCCGCAAATGCGGCGCGCATCGAGAGCGGCGAGATCTGGTTCGAGGGACGCGACCTGCTCAAGAGCCCGGCCGAGATCGTGGCGCGCGACGTGCGCGGACGGCGGATTACTTTCGTTCCGCAGGACCCCTTCACGTCGTTCAATCCGGTGTTCTCGATCGGCAGCCAGATCATGGAGATCATGCGCTGGAAGTCACCCGATGCGCGGCCGAACCGGAGGAATTGGTGGCAGCGATACCCGCGCGAACGTCGCCGGGCCGATCTCGCCCGCGTGCTCGAGCTCTTGCGGATCGTCCAGCTCCCGGATCCCGAATCCATCCTCGCCAAGTATCCGCACGAGGTCTCGGGCGGGCAGCGCCAGCGGCTGATGATCGCCATGGCGCTCGCAACCGAGGCCCGTCTCATCATCGCGGACGAGCCAACCACGGCGCTCGACGTGACGATCCAGGCGCAAATCTTGAAGCTCTTGCGCCGGCTGACGTCCGAACGGGGCGTGTCGGTGCTCTTTGCGACACATGATCTGGGCGCGGCGCATGAGATCTGCGATCGTGTCGTGGTGATGTATGCGGGCCAGGAGGTGGAGTCGGCGCCTGCGTCCGTCTTCTTTCGCGCGCCCGCGCATCCCTATACGGAAAGCCTGCTCGCCAGCCTGCCGAGCCGTGAGCGTGGGATACGCGGCATTCCCGGCGAGATCCCTGTGCTGGTCGATCCACCGGCGGGCTGCCGTTTTCATCCGCGCTGCGGGCGCGCAAGCGACGCGTGCCGGCGAATCCGTCCCGAGGTCAGCGCCCCCGTGCCGGGGCACGAGGTCCGCTGCTACCATCCGCTCGTGAGGCGGCCCACGGAGGTGCACTCGTGACCGGCAAAGCCATGGCGGCGCCTCTGCTCGAGGTTGAGGGCCTTCGGAAGTATTTCCCCGTGCGCGACGTCTGGGGGCGACGGACAGGCTGGCTCAAGGCGCTCGACGATGTCTCGCTAGCTGTGCGGGAAGGAGAAATCCTCGGCGTGGTCGGCGAGTCAGGCTGCGGCAAGTCCACGCTCGGCAAGGTGATCATGGGCATTCATGCACCAACCGCCGGCAGCATCCGATTCGAAGGCGCGGACATCACCGACCGGCGCCGCGCGGGCAAGTCAGGCCTGCGCAGCCGCCTGCAATATTCCTATCAGGACCCCGGAGCTTCGCTCGATCCGCGCTGGAAGATCGGTGCCTCGCTCAACGAACCCCTCGCGATCCACACGTGCCTCGACAGGTCCGAGCGTCAGGCGCGGATCGGCGAGATCATACGCGCGGTCGGGCTGCCGGAAACACACCTCGACCTCTATCCGCACGAGATCTCCGGCGGCCAGCAGCGTCGCGTCGGTCTCGCGCGCATCCTGACGCTGAAGCCGAAGCTCGTCATTCTGGACGAGCCAACCTCGGGGCTCGATGTCTCGGTGCAGGCGACCGTGCTCAACCTGTTTCTCGATCTCAAGCACCAGTTTGGGTTGACCTACGTGTTCATCAGCCACGACCTCGCTGTCGTGCGGATGCTGTGTGACCGCGTCGCCGTGATGTACCTCGGTCGCATCGTCGAGAGCGGGCCGATCGAGCAAATCTTCTCGAGTCCGCGTCATCCCTACACGCAATCGCTGCTCGCCGCGATTCCGGAAATCGGCGGGCGGAAGGTCACCGACGATTTCTGGCTCGAAGGTGAGCCGCCTGATCCGACCAGTCTGCCGTCCGGTTGCCGTTTCCGGACCCGCTGTCCGCGGGCGATCGAACGGTGCGCGCAGGAGGATCCGGGGCTCATCGACCGCGGCGGCGGCCACGCGGATGCCTGCCTGCGCGCAGGCGAGAGTTGAGCGAGCGCCGGACTGCAATATTAGCGGCGGCGTCCGATCCGCCTGTGGCGGAGCACCGGCGAGCGCGGTCCGGAGAGTCTTCCGTTCGGCATCGGTCTCACGTCGCCGATGGTGGCGGCGCTGCGATGAGGTGGTCCGGTCGGGATGCGACGCTCGCCTCGCCGCCAGGCCCTGGCACGAAGTCGCCGGCGTGCCGGCAGAGAATTTCGAGCCGCGCGCAGGCGCTCGAGGCGAACTCCTCGAAGGCGATGGCGTCCCAGAGCGAACGCGCGGCATAGGTATGGCCAAGCAGGAGAGTCGCGACCGTGAGCGCGATGCTCTCGGGGTTTTCGAGGAACCGTAGCAGGTGCGTATTGACGGGGAGCCCGCTCCTGTCACGGTGCAGCTCAAAGGGAAGGCTGCCGAGCACGATGGGCTTCTGCACGAGCAACTCGTCTGCGAAGTGGGCGAGCAGCAAGTCTTCGAGGGGCTGGGCAACCTTCGCCCGCACCCGTACGAGGATGCGCTTGCTTCTGTCGGCTTCGACGATGAGCCGCCTCTGAATGATGAGTCTCGGGGTTCTGGTCATGATCTCTCGCGATCGGCACTGGGTGATTTAGGGTTGTGAAGAAGTGCCGAATGCACGCGGAGGCTTATATGGCGAGCCCCGCTGACGAGGGGTAAACCGCTCTCTCGCAATTGTATCGAATTCGCTTGGTAATTGAGCGATGGCGGCGGCCGCCGTCGCGGTGGGTCCGTCCGGTCATCCCCGCGAAGCGTCCGGAAGGCACATCGCTGAGGCTCGGAACCGCCCAGCGCGTCAGGCGGTCATCGCAGGCCGGCGCGAGCCGCTTCATCCACTTGGGTCCGGTGATCCCCGAGGCTCGGCACCAATCCGCAGCGGCCGGCTCACAAATCGCCGGCGTAGCCCGACGCCCGGCGCGGTATCGCGGAGCGAAAGCGGTCGCGGCTGACGGCGAGCGCATGGCCAGCTGCGCGGCGAAGCGGTGCGCTGAGCGCCCGGCACGGTGCGGCAGCCCGAAGGCCGCAGCGGCGACGCATGATTCTTGGGCGGAATCGAGATAATCTGCGACATCTGCCGATGTTTGGGATGGCCCCGTTCAAAGTCGAACCGTTGCCATCCAAGATTCCCCGCCAGCCCGAGGTCACATGCGCCATGATGCACTTCCTCGCCTCGCTTGGAGCTTTCTTGCTCTACCTCGTCGTTTCGCTGGCGATGATGGTGGTATTCGTCTTCGCCTATCTGCGCAGCACACCCCACGATGAGTTCGCGCAGCTGCGCAACCGCAACGCCGCGGCGGCCGTCGGGCTTGGCGGCGCACTCGTTGCTTATGCCATCGTGCTCTCGCGCGCGATCGGCTTCTCGACCGACATTCTCGAGGTGGTGCTGTGGGGCCTGATCGGCCTCGCGATCCAGGTCATCGGGCATCACGTCCTTTCGCGGATGCTGCCGCGTCTTTACATCGCAATCGAGGAGGGGGACATGGCGGCTGGCATCATGAAGGCCGCCGTGGCCATCACGCTCGGTCTCCTCAACGCGGCGAGCATGTCGCCATGAACGGCCAGCCGCTGCGCCGGCGCAGCCGGTCGGTCAATCTCGTTCTGGTGGGGGTTGCGGGCACGGCCGCCTCCCTCGCCGGCGGCTGCAGCGGCGGCGTCGTGTCCTATCAGCGTAACGTGTACAACAGCGTGGCCGACTGCGCGCGCGATTACTCGGCCGGCCTCTGCCAAAGCCGGGGCTACAGCGCGGGCACCACGTTCGTCGGGCCTGTCTACCGCCTGCGCAACGGCATCCCGTCCGCGTGCCGCAGCGACGACCCGGGCGCGGGTCGACGCGGCTCACCGCGGATCGGCACACAGATCGACCGCGGCGGCTTCGGCGTCTCCTGCAGCCGGCGCAGCAGCTCGAGATCGAGCAGCGGCCGATCGTTCTGGGGCGGGTGAGGCACGCGGCGCCATGTTGGTCTATCTGGCGTGGCGCAGGCGGAGGGCGTCACACGCCAGAGACGGGGCATGAGCACACGGCAGGCCGATGCAACGGATCGAGATCGCTCCACGGCCGGACTGGCTCGCAAAGCTCCAGGAGCTTGGCATCGATCTGGGGCCGGCGCCGGCATCGCCCTACTGGCGCGAGGATGCCTACTACGCGTTCACAAGCGACGAGATCGACGCGCTGGAGGCAGCCGGCGCCGAGCTTCTTCGCTTGATCGAAGCAGCCGTCGCACATGTCGTTGCCAAGGATCGGTTCGCCGAGCTTGGGATCGCCGGCCCGCTTGCCGAACTCGCGCGTAAAAGCTTCCAGCGAGGCGATCCTTCGCTCTACGGGCGCTTCGACCTCGCCTTTGACGGCGCCGGCTCGCCAAAACTTCTCGAGTACAACGCCGACACTCCGACGGCACTCTTCGAGGCTTCGGTGGTGCAATGGCATTGGCTCGAGGAGCGCTTCCCGGAAGCGGATCAATACAACTCCATCCATGAGGCGCTGATCGCAGCTTGGCAGGGCTGGCGGCGGCAGGGCCGTCTCGGTCGCGTGCATTTCGCCTGCATGCCGGAAGACGACGATGACCTGCTGACCACCTCCTACCTGCAGGACACCGCTCTGCAGGCGGGTCTCGACTGCCGCTTCCTGGAGGTCCCGGAAATCGGCTGGAACGGCCGCCATTTCGTCGATCTCGAGACCGGCCGCATCGATGCCCTCTTCAAGCTCTACCCGTGGGATTGGCTTGCCGAGGAACCGTTCTTTCCGCATCTTGCGGCAACACGGATCGACGTGATCGAGCCTGCCTGGCGCGTCATTCCGGCAAGCAAGGGCATCCTGCCGATCCTTTGGGAGCTGTTCCCAGGTCATCGCAATCTGCTTCCCGCCGCCTTCGACACGGATGCCTTGACCGGGCCCCGCATCCTGAAGCCGCTTTACGGGCGCGAGGGCGCCAATCTCAGGCTCGAAGGCGGCGAGGCGTCGCTCGTCACCGACGGACCCTACGCCGACATGACTCGGATCGCCCAGGCTTGGCATCCGCTGCCGGATTTCGACGGATGGCGGCCGGTGGTTGGGTTATGGACCGTCGCTGGTCAGCCTCACGGGATCGGGGTGCGTGAGGATCGCAGTGCCATCACCGGGCGTGGCGCGCGCTTCGTGCCGCACGTCATCCTGGACTGAATGGGACGCCAAATGCCAGGGGCGGGGCTTCCACGCGGGCGGCGACCGACGCTGACGCAACTTATGAAGCGGTTGAATTTATTTGAAAAATGGAGCGGGCGAAGGGATTTGAACCCTCGACCCTCACGTTGGCAACGTGATGCTCTACCCCTGAGCTACACCCGCGTCCCATGACCTCGGCCCCTCAGAGAGGCCTCGGCGACGGGTGTATGGCGCAATCCCCGCGCGATTGCAAGTCTGGCGTCCGCCGGGAGGGCAGCCCGGGCGGATTGGGCTGGTGCTAGCCCGGCCAGGGCCCCCGATGGCAAAGGATTGCCGGGCGGCGGCCATGAGAGGCCGTGGACGAGGTCATGCCGAAGACGCTCGACTGGAGACTGAACACAGCGGCGTCGGCGTGTGAGGGTCGCCGGCCCCAGAGTTTTGGGGAACGGGGCGCACCGTCCTGGCGTCGCTCATTCGAGGCCCGGGATGTCCGGCCGCGGCGTTTT
>CAYWBX010000004.1:0-18849 GCA_964456015.1 uncultured Hyphomicrobiaceae bacterium
AGGTCCGGCTAACCTTCCGCGAACCTGGACTTTCGGCTGATTGCGGCACGGGCCGGAGAGTATTGTGCAACGCACAAAATCTTGAAGGTCGAACTTGCGATGCAACAAGCGCAGCTTCGCCGAGAGACTAGCCCCATTCCGCCGTGAGGATTTGCCTCGTGGTGAAGGTTTCCTGGATTGTGCCTCGGCCGGCAGCGCCGAGTGGCGTGGCGCCCACCAAGAGCTGCCCGATACCGTCATAGTCGCCTTGAGGGGTGAGCCGTGCGTGGCAGCCGGCCGGCCGGTCTGTTCTGACGTGTCGGATAAAGCCGGCGCCTCTCTCTCGCCGCGATCCCAATTGTCCAAGCAACTGCCGCAGTGTGACAGTCCGCCAGCCTGACACCTGCTCCGGTGCAGCCTACGAGGAACCCGGTCGATCGAAGGAAGCAGTCGCCGACGGGGCCCAGCCGTCGAGGAGCCGCGCGGATGGCCCACACCGAAGAGCCGATAAGCAAGGAGGCGGCGGCCCTCCCCATCCCCTATTGGGAATTCCTGCCGTTGATGGCGCTGCTGATGTCGCTCACGGCGATGTCCATCGACATCATGCTGCCGGCGCTCCCCGACATTGGCACCACCCTGCGGGTTTCAGATCGCAGCAACCTCCCGCTCGTCGTCTCGGTGTTCGTGTTCGGCGCGGCGATCGGCCAGCTGGTGTGGGGACCCTTGTCCGACCGCTTCGGCCGCCGGCGGCCGCTCCTTGCCGGTGTCCTCCTGTTCATCACCGCCACGCTCGTTGCGCTGTTGGCCGCAAGCTTCGAGCAGCTTCTCGCCGCACGCTTTTTGCAAGGCATCGGCGCCTCTGTCGGCCGCATCATCGTGACCGCGATCGTGCGCGACCTCTTCTCCGGTCGCGCCATGGCGCGCATCATGTCGCTGGTGATGATGGTCTTCATCCTGGTGCCGATACTCGCCCCATCGGTCGGCCAGCTCGTCCTCTTGATCGGCAACTGGCGCTGGATTTTCATCGTCCTGCTCGGCGCCGGATCGGTGGCGGTCCTGTGGGCCGCCGTGCGGCTGCCGGAGACGCAAAAGCCCCTTGCTCAGGGCGCGCGCCGCAGTTCGCTCGGCGAGGCGCTTCGCATGGTGCTCGGCAATCGCACCACGTTCGGTTACGGCATCGGCCAGGGTTTCGTGTTCGGGATTCTTGTTGCCTACATCGCGAGCGCCCAGCAGGTGTTCGGGGGCGCCTATGGTCTCGGTGAGCTTTTTCCGCTCGCCTTCGGCAGTGTCGCCTGTGCGCTGGCCGCCGCTTCCTTCACCAATTCGCGCCTTGTCCAGCGTCTGGGAATGCGACGGCTCTCGCACAGTGCCCTGGTCGCCGTCCTGGTGCTGAGCACGTTCCTCGCGATCGTTGCCGGGGGTCCCGGGCTGGGCTTTCCCGGCGCGCTCGCCGGCATGATGGCGTGTTTCTACCTCTACGGTCTGATGCTTTCGAATTTCAACGCCATAGCCATGCAGCCGATGGGAGCCGCAGCCGGCATGGCGGCGTCCCTGACGGGGAGCTATTCGACGGCGGCGGGTGCACTCTTCGGCACACTGATTGCCCGCTCCTTCGACGGCACCGTCTTGCCGTTGTTTGCGGGGTTCGCCGCGCTCTCTGGTGCGGCGCTTCTCACCGTCTTTTTCATCGAAGGCCGCAACGGCATGTTCCGCGGCGAATAGCGCAACCGGAATGCAAGGCCTGGACGGCCCCTTCTGTTGTGTTGCCACCCCGGCAATGGAGGGAGCCCGAAACGCGCGGCTCACGCCGGGTGGCGGGATCATCGCACGCGGTGTTTGCCTTTCGTCCCCATTGCAGCCGATAGTAGCCCGCATCGTGCGCCTACCTCCAGCAGCAGGAAGGATTGTCGCCATGAAAGCCGCCGTCGTCGGTGCCAGCGGTGTCGAGGTGCGGGATCTGCCGGCCCCGAAGCCAGGCCCCAGTCAGGTCCTGGTCCGCGTGCGCGCGGCAGGATTGAACCGCGCCGACTTGATCATGGCCTCGGGCCGGATGCATGGCACCGCCGGCGGGGCCGGTACCATCCTTGGGCTGGAGTTTGCAGGCGAGGTGGTCGAGGTCGGCGCCGAGGTGCAGGGCTTCAAACCCGGCGACCGCGTCATGTGCTCCGGCGCCGGCGGCTACGCCGAGTTGGCGGTTGCCGATCATGGCCGCACGCATCTCATTCCCGCGAACAACATGACCTTTGCCCAGGCCGCGACGCTGCCGGTCGCCTTGCAGACGATGCACAATGCCGTGGTCACGGCCGGCCGCTTGCGCCGGGGCGAGACCGTTCTGGTGCAGGGGGCAAGCTCCGGCGTCGGCCTTGTGGCCTTGCAGATCGCCAGGCACATGGGAGCGCGGCTCGTCATCGGCACGTCGACGAACCCGGCTCGCCGCGCGCGACTTGCCGAGTTCGGCGCCGATCTGGCGCTTGATTCCCGCGATCCCGCCTGGGCCGAGTCCGTTCTCAAGGCAACCGAAGGCAAGGGCGTCGATCTCATCGTGGACCAGATCTCGGGCTACGTTGCCAACGACAACCTGCGCGCGACCGCGATCCTCGGCCGCATCGTCAACGTCGGCCGGCTTGGCGGCTTCCGGGGCGAGTTCGATTTCGATCTGCACGCGCTGCGCCGGATCGACTACATCGGCGTCACCTTCCGCACTCGGTCCGTGGAAGAGGTGAGGGAGATCAACCGCCTCATGCGGCGCGATCTCTGGCCAGCCGTCGAGGCGGGACGCATCTCGCTGCCCATCGACCGCACGTTCCCCCTGGAGCAGGCCGCCGATGCGCTTGCACACATGAAGGCGAACGCACACTTCGGCAAGATCGTTCTGACCAACTGAGGCTCGGTGCGCCAGGACGCCGATCGATGGAGGCAGCCCGCCGTTCCAGGGTCAAGCTGCGTCGAATGCAGCCCCCGTCCGCTCCATCTCGATCCTCTCGAGCAGAGACAAGAGCTCATCCCAGTCGATTGGTTTCGGCAGGTACTCGGTCATTCCGGCCGCGATGCAGGCCTCACGGTCCTTCTTCGAGGCGCCCGCGCTGACCGCGATGATCGGTGTCATACGGTGACGTCCGATCGCTCGGATCAATGTTGTCGCGGTGATACCGTCGAGCTTCGGCATCTGCACGTCCATGAGGATGACGTCGAAATCATGCGCTTTCGATTTCTCGACAGCCTCTGCGCCGTCCTGCGCGATCTCGAGCGCATAGCCTGCCGACTTGAGCAAGGCGGTCGCAACCAGCCTGTTGGGTCCGTTGTCCTCGACGAGCAGGATGCGCAATCGCCCGGCCATTGCGGGAGAACCTGCGGCGAGGTCCCCTGGAGCGGGTTGACCTGAGCACGCGCGCCTCAGTCCCTTGTTGATGGCTTCGACGAGCCCGACGCTGAAGGGACGCGCCAGGAGCTCGTCGCAGGTGAGATCACCGACGGCCCGCAGATTTCGTGCCGGATAGTCGTCGATCAGGAGAAGGGCGGGTCTGCTGCGTGTTTCGGGATGCCGCGCGCCTTCGAGGGCGTTCGGCAGATTGATCCCGCTCACCCGCCAATCCATGAGGATGCAGGATACGGCATTGTCTTGAACTGCCGCGCGGACTTCGTCCTGACTTTGGGCCCAGGCGAAGCTGTGCCCAAGCGCCGTGCAGTAGTCCACGGCCGTCGAGGCGATGGCGGGCGATTGCGTGATCATGAGCACACAGGACTGTCCGCCGGACCAGGCGGCGGTCGTGCGCGCCTGGACCACGGCCTTGTGCTCTGCCGAGATGGGCAGACGGAAGTGGAACGTGCTGCCGGAAGGCGTTCGAGGTGCATACCACACCTCTGCCGCCATCAACCGAGCGAGCTCGCTGCTGAGCGCAAGCCCGAGCCCCGTGCCGCTGTGGCGGCGCTTGTGCGAGGAATCGACTTGCGAAAACCGTTTGAAGAGGAGATCGGCGTCCTCCGGCGCGATTCCGCAGCCCGTATCCGACACCGTGAAGTGGACGCTGGGTTCTCCCGTCTGGATATCGTGAACGGCGCGAAGCTGTACGAAGCCCGTCGAGGTGAACTTGATCGCGTTGCCCAGGAGATTTGTCAGGATCTGCTTGATGCGCAGGGGGTCGCCGCGCATGTGGGAGGGCAGCAGCGGGTCGACGAACACCGTGAGCTCGAGGCCTTTCGCATAAGCCGCCGGCGCGAGCATTTTGACGACATCCTCGATGAGTTCCGCGAGCTCGAACTCGACGTCCTCGATCGTGACCTTGCCGGCCTCGATCTTCGACAAGTCGAGAATGTCGTTGATGATCCGCAGGAGCGACTCGCCCGAGGCTCGGATGACCGCCAGATGATCGCGTTGCGAGCTGTCGAGTCGCGATGCGGCGAGGACGCGCGTCATGCCAAGGATGCCGTTGAGCGGGGTTCGCAGCTCATGGCTCATCGTGGCGAGAAAGTTGGACTTGGCCTGGCTCGCCGCCTCGGCCTCGGCGGCCGCCTGCCGCAAAAGCCTCTCCGTGCGCGCCCGCGCGCTCACATCGTGAAAGACGAACACGGTCCCGCCATCGGGGCCTTCGCTGATACTCAGCTGGTACGAACGCCCGCCCGAGCCGGCAAACTCCTCTGGATAGGTGCCATCGCGCATCAGCCGACCGAGCGCCTCGCGGACCATGGCACCCGTGATCTTTCCCCCGCGGGGGGCTTGCAAGCCAAGCGCGTCCGTCGCACTGCGGTTCCACACGATTGGGGTGCCGCCGGCGGTGACGCTGATGACGCCCGCTGCCGCATTCGTGAGCACGCGATCGAGCAGCGCGAAACGCTGGGTGTTTTGCCGCGCATAGCGGATCGAGCGATCAAGAAGCTCGGTCGTCAGGCTGTCTTTGACGAGATAGTCGACGGCTCCCGCCTCCTGAGCGGCGAGATCGATGCCCGGGTCCTGCAGCCCGGTGAGCAGGATCATGGGGCAATGCGGGTAGTCCGCCCCGACCTGCGAGATGAACTCAAGTCCCGTCCTGCCGTCGATCTGGTAATCGACCAGCGCCACGTCGAATGCCCGCTCTTTGAGCTCGAGCTTGGCTGCGTCGTACGACGCGGCCCAGACCACGCGATGCGGCGCGCGATGGATGCCCTTCAGGAGATCCTGCGTAAGGAAGAAATCGTCGCGATCGTCCTCGACGAGGAGGACGACGATCTCTCTTGCCTGAAGCGGATCTCCCATTGGCGGTTGTCCTTCAAGTCAGCCGGGACCGCGGCGGCAACCTACGGCCTAGTAGGCGGCCTGCGCCGTCGGCAACTGCACGATCTCTATCCAGTAATGATTGAGCGTTCGCACCACGTCGACGAGCGATTCGAACGAAACCGGTTTCGTGATGAACGAGTTGACGCCAAGGTCGTAGCTCTTGAGCACATCCTCCTCCGCCTTTGACGTGGTGAGAACCACGACCGGGATCCTGCGAAGCTGCGGGTCCGCCTTGATCTGCGCCAGTGCGGTTCGCCCGTCCATCAGCGGCATGTTGAGATCGAGGAGGATGAGACCCGGCTTGCGGTTGCCCAATCCCTGCCGGGCATAGCCGGCCTCGCCGCGCAGGCATTGCAGGAGTTGCTCGCCGTTCTCCACGAACACGAGTGGATTGGCGAGCTTGCTTTCCTTGAAGGCATCCTCGATCAGCATCCGGTCGTCGCTGTCATCGTCCGCGATGACGATGGTTACTGGAGTCTTGGCTGCGCCGCCCATTGTTGTTCCCCCTCTCTGGCAAGCGTCGATCCTGTGTCAGGCAGTCCTGCGAAGCGGCTCCTCGGCGTCTGTCTCGATGAGCGCATTCTTCTCGATGAGCAGTCGGCGGATATCCCCGAGATTGCGCAACGAGGTTATCTCGGGCATCGTGAACCGAACCTGGAAGGCGCTTTCGACCGCGAAGATCACCTCGATGTGTCGCAGCGAGTCCCACCGTGGCGTGGTCTGTGCATTCGAGCTGTCGGAAAGCTCCGACTCGTCGACCTCGAGTATCGACGCAACGATCTGCTTCAGTCTCATGATCCTTCCTTTCTGGCTTTGCCTTGTGGCGCGTTTCCCTGCGAGCTGTCGTCACTCGAAGATCCTGTGACGGATTTCGTACGGCCAGCGCTCCGGGTCGAATCCGTGTTGCGTGAAGGCGCCAAGCACCCAGCGCTCGATCCCGAGTCCGACGCAGCCCGTGTGCGCCGCCTCCCCGCTCCCCGTCGTGATGCCGAACCTCGTGCCGAAGAAGTTCCCATGCAGATTAAGCGAGCCGCAGGCGAGCGGCTTGATCCGGCCTCTGTCGTCGATGACCGGGATCTTGATCTCGTTTTTCACTTCCTGCGCCGCCTGCCAGAACTTCTTGGCGGCGGACACGGTGGCGAAGAAAGGGTCCGTTGCGGTCTGCACTCGGCAATCGAGGTCGAACATCGATGCCAGTTCCTCGATCAGGCGCAGCGCCCTGCGGCGGCAATCCTGAACGTACTCTTCGCTGCCTGCGAAAACGAGTTCGCGCACGTTGAATTCGTAGAGCCGGTCGAGTCCATTGATGTTCCTCGACTCGTAGCGGAATACGCGCCCGAGCCAAGTGAAGGCGGTGCCGGCACCGAGATCGCGTCCTGCAAGATGCGGATAGCAGGGAAAGCACGCCGCCGGGTTGAGACACATTCCGTCGTGGTGCACGTGATCGTGGGGCGGAAGCAGTGCGCCCTCGGAACACGAGTTGGCGCGGCGAAAGGCCTCGATCGCATCGAAGTCCTCGATGATGTTGCCAACGAATGTCACCGCATTCGGGTGCGAGTCGAAGTATCCGCAGCGCTTCAGGGTTTCGGCGTCGATCAGGGCCGGAAAATGACCGTCTCGCGCGCGGAACTCCCGCCGATAGAGTTCGCCCGCCGTCTGGTCGACGAGCCGGGCGAGACGCAGGACGGGTCCCGAATAAGCCACTTGGCCGCGGCCATAGTCATGCATCCAGCCGCGCGCCACGAGCGCCTCATTGACGCCGCTCACATACGGCAGCGGGTCCCGTCGCCGGGTCTCGGCGAACACCTTGGTCTCGAAGCCGCTCACCTGACGCGCCATACTCGCGAGAAAGCGTCGGGCCTTGTCCACGACCCCGTCGATCGGGGCGCCGCGCCTCAGCAGGATCTGGACCGAGTGCCGGTCGGCATTGACCACGATCCGGTCGATGAACGGCGAGACGAAGACGCTCTCCTTCTCGATATCTCCCGCGACCTCGTCATCGACGGCACGCGGCAGTTCGAGCGTGAGGCGCAACTCGTCAATCACATGCTTGTTCACCGGCTGGTCTCCTCAGAACTGGTAGTAGAGAAATGTCGAGTCGCCGCCGAGCGATCCGAATGCCAGGCAAAGGAGCGCGCCGAGAATGACCGCCTTTGACGGAGTGGGCGTCCATTGCAGCAGGCCGGCCTCGAGCTCGCAGCCTGCGGGCCGTTGGTCCGATGACATCCAGTAGCGGTTCATGATCTGATGAGTATTCGGCAGCAGGAGCACGATCGCACCGAGAACGATTACCGCCGCGGTCGCGGTGGCGACGGGAAGATCGGGCGCTCCTGCAGGCATTGTCGCGAGCGATGCCTGACCGAACGTCCACATGGCCGTGAGGATATGCGCGGCAGACGCAAGATCCGGTGCGCGGAACACGACGAGGCCGCTCACCACCACGGACATCGTGAGAGCCCATGCTGCCGCGGGCGGCAGAGAAACGGCGCTGAGCCGGCTCCAGGCGAGATAGATCGCGATGGCGAGGCCGTGAATGAGCCCATAGACGACGAACGTCCAGCCGGCGCCGTGCCAGATGCCGGCGACCAGAAAGGTGGTGATGGCGGGAAGCGCGCCGGTCCTCCAGAACCGTTCATAGGTCGAGGCGGACCGGCCTTGGAGGGCGCGTGCGCCCCGCACCGCGAGAGGCGTATACACATAGGTTGTGAAGAAGCGCGTCATGGACATGTGCCAGCAGCGCCAGAAATCGGAGATGTTGGTGGTCTTGAACGGGGAGTTGAAGTTCATCGGCAATCTGAAGCCGAACATGCACCCAAGCCCGATCGCCATGTCCGAATAGCCGGAGAAGTCGAAATAGAGCTGCAACGCGTAGCAGACGGCTCCGAGCCATGCGACGGCGGCTGAGAGCGGCCCGCCCGCTGCTGCCGAGGAGAAGACCGCATCTGCGAATGGCGCGATCGGGTCGGCAAGCGCCACCTTCTTGAAGAGCCCCATGCCGAACATCGTGAGGCCGGCGGCGAGCGCCGTTGGATTGAAGGCGGTGGCCGCGCGGTCCTTCATCTGGCCGAGCATTTCGGCTGGCTGCACCAGCGGCCCGGCGGTGACGCAAGGAAAGAAGGTCGCGAAGAGAACGTAGCGGCTGAATCCGGGATCTTTGATCTGACCGACGTAGCAGTCGATCAGATACCCGATCTGAATGAACGTGTAGAATGAAACGCCGATCGGAACGACGAGGTGGAGGTGCGGCGCCGACGTGCCCGCCAGTTGGTTGCCGATGTCGATGAGGAAATTCGCATAGCGCAGATAGCCGAGCGCAACCAGGTTGCCCGCAATCCCCGAGAGAAGCAGCGGCCGTGCGATGGCGCGCTCGCCGCTCGCTGCCAGGATGAGCCGGCTCCAGGCATAGTTGGCGGTAACCGAAAGAACGAGAATGATCGCAAGAGTGTAGCTCCACTGCGCATAGAAGGCGATCGAAGCGACCGCGAGGAAGCGGAACGCGGTCATCCAGCCGCCGATCCGATGCGCGAGCAGGAATCCGACATAGCAGGCGGGCAAAGCGACAAGGATGAACTGATACGAATGGAAAGCCATGACTGTCCCGACTTTGCCGATCACGGCCCCTGGATTTGGAAGATGCGGGCATGGAGTGCGTTGTGTTTTTGCCAGGCCGGAGCACCGGGCTGTGGCCGCGCCGTCCTGCGCGCTTGGGATGGAGGCGTGCGATCAGCCCATGGCCGCTTCGCGTGCGGTAACGCCGAGCGAATGGCGGCGGGCCTCGGATGTTGGTGCGGGGCTCGGCGAGCCGTCGACCGAGCGCGGGGCGCGGCCGCCGCTTTTGTGTTCGCAGGTGCCGATAGCGCCGTGCCGACCACGTCGGAAAAGACTCGCTCTGCCGTCTTGCCGTGATCCGCGCGATGTTGAGCCCTACCGAGTTCTTCGATGAGGGCCTGTTGGCTGGCGAGCTCCGGGCGGTCTGCGGCGCTGAGGCGGATCGGCGCGGCGTGCCGCTTGCCGAACTCGGGGTCTCTCGCGGGAGCGCGCACGATCTGCAGGGGTCGTGTGCTGTCGCTGGCCCGGTTCATCTGTTCGAAAATGTGGGCAAGACAATTCGGATTGGCGTGCTCGGCGTCGATATACTGATCGGCCGTGCAGCCGACCTCGCCGGGGTCGAAGCTGCCGATGACGGTGAGGCCGTGCTTGCGCGCCAGGTCGCCCGTCAGGCTCTGGACCTTGCGCAGGCCGTCCATGTACGGCTGATCGCGAACCAGGGCGAGGAAGTCGGGATTGAACGGCGGATGCGCGAGCACGACGGCGACCCCCCGGCGCGTCAGATGGCTGAGCAGCGCATCGATTGCGGCGACGCCCGTGGCATCGATTTGGGGCGGCCGGTTGGCAAGGCTCGCGGCATGCGCCCGCACCATGCGGCGCGTGCGTTCGGGCGTGAACAGGGCGCGGTGCTCGCGCGACCAAACGATCGAGCCTTCCGGCAGCACCGTGTCGAGGGAGCGAAAGTATATCTGGGTCGTGGAGTGGGGGCGCTCTTCGGCATTGTACCAGCGGGTGACGTTGTCGAAGAGCATGCGAACTGAGAGCTGCTCCTTCCAGCGCTGAAGCGGCAGTGTGGCAAGGAGGCCGTGTGGCTCAATCCCGAGCTCGGGTGCGATCGCGCGGTAGTACGGGGTCCCGGGCAGCCAGAGGAAATCCCGTCGCTCCGCGACGGGTGTGAAGAGGTTGTCGCGGATTGCGATGATCATCGTGCGCGGCAGCCGATCGTGACGCGCGAACATCTCCGCCATCGCGAGCATGTCCTCGTAGTAGTCCCGGTGGACATGCGCGTTGTAGAAATTCTTCACCGGCACGATCGCAGCGTGGGCTTCCTGCCAATGACTGGCCCCCAGGATGACGAGCTCCGGGGCCTGCTTCATCGCCCCGATGTGGTGGTTGCGGATCTCGCGGATGTTGAGATTGAGGTCAAAAACCGCGTAGTTGCGCCCGCTCGCGAGCGCCTCGGCGATCTGCCGGGGCCCCGACGGATGGTACATCTCCGGTGCAAACTGCCGATTGAGCAGAACGATGGCTGTGAGGCCGGCGAGCGCGACGATCAGTGCGACGAGGATGTGACGCGCGGCTTTCGAGGCGTCAGGCCAGGACGGCGCGCCGGGCTGGGCGTCAGCCTCCCAAATGACCAATGACCTCGACGCAGACATCTGACCAGGTATCCATACGCGAACTTCTCGTCCCGGTGATAGCAACCGGCGCTTTCGCCACGGTTAATCGGGCTCTGCCCATGCGAAGAATTTTGCACGCGAAATGAACCGGATAGAGGTCGCTGCGCCGGGGGAATGGTGCAATTGCGCGAGACAAGCCGCCCAGGCTCGAGGCGACAGGACGATCGGAGGGCGCCACGGACCAGCGGGGCGGCGGCTATCCGCCGACGGTGGCCAGTGAACAAGGATCAGGCGAACGCCTCTCTGCCCCTGCCTCGCCATGCCGCGATCAGTTTGAGGATGGCCGGCAGCAGGAAGACGGGCAGCAGGCCGACGCCGGTGTAGACGGCAAGCTCCGGTCCAAGCATGTCTCCGATCAGCGCGTAGCCGAGCCCGACGTTCCGAAAGCCGGACAGGATGGCGCCCGTCATGGCGCTTCTGAGGCCGTGCTTGTACATGACAACGGTCGTGATCGAGAGCATGAAGACGCAGACGATGGTCGTAAGCCCGAGGAAGAAGAGGACCTGGCCGGGGTCCTGGGCGAGTTGATGCGCTACAGGCGCCATCATGCCGATCCCGAAGACCGAAAGCGCAATCACGACGCTCCAGCGCGCCCAGAGATCGATGCTGTTCCGTAGTCTCGCGCTCAGTCGCGCAGCGATCGGTCGATAGCCGAGAAACAAAGAGATCGGCAGCCCCAGAAAGATCAGAATGCGGTTGCCGTAGTCGCGAAGATCCATCTGCACCTCGCTGGCGAGCACCAGCGTGAGAAAGAGGAACAGCGAAATCGGCATCACAAGTGTGCTCAGGACCATGCACTGCAGCGAGTCCCGCCGATTGAGATTGAGCAATACCGCGAGCGCGGGCGCGGCAAAGAGAGAGCCGGAACACGTTGCAACGATCAGGAGCGAGATCACGTAGGACGGGAGCTTGCAGAGCACGCCGAGCGCCACGACGATGGCAGGAAGGATGAGCTGCTGCCACAGAAGAATTCTGGCAACGCTCGCATTGAGCGAGACGATCTCACGGAGCGGCAGGGTTGCGAAGGGAACCAGCGAGAAGATGACGACGAAAAAGAGTCCGGTGAGCGCAACCGGAGACAGCAACGCGGCGAGCGGCGGAAAGGCAAGGCCGAGCAGGATGCTGGCAGCCAGCAGGAACAGCGCAAGCGAACGCTCGTCCAGAAGCCTCATCCCGATCACCCGAGAGATGTCCCGCCATTTGTGCCGCTCGTCTGGCTTGTCCAAGACTGGGTCCGAGCAGCAATGGAACGGGATTGGAGCATCGACGGGTTAAATTAGGTCAAAGAAACAAATTCTTGCAGTCCGCCGCACCCTTGCGCAGGGGCTGCGGTAGAGATCCGTTCATTGAAATTTTCTTTTTACCCGCGATCCTCCGCCCGCCGAGCGTTAGCGAGGACGCCATGGATTTATCGGTTCAGAATCTCATTCCGCTGCCTGGCAGTCAGGCGAGGCAGGAGCGCGCGGGTGAGTCTTCGGTGCAGTCCGAGTTTGCTGCGCTTATGTCGGGCGCCGATGTCGGGCTCGCCTTGTTCGATAAGGACCTGCGCCTTCTGGCCTGCAACGATCTCTACCGGACCCTGTGCGATTATCGGGAGGAAGAGACCGTCCCTGGAACGCCATTTGCCGACCTTGTCTCGCTGTCGCTGCGCCGGCGGGCAATGCCCGAAGCGGACATCGCCGTGGCGCTCGATCGCGCGCTCTCGCGACTCAATCCAGGAACAGGATACACATTCCGTCACTCATCGGTGAGCGGCCGCGAGGTTGAGATAAACCGGCGGCGGCTCGATACGGGCGCTCTCGTCGAGACCGTGCGCGAGGCGCGCGACCAAATCCCGGGCACCGAGCTCGGTGCCCAGTTCGCCCAGATTGCCGACGCAGCGCGCGAGCGCATGATGCACGCGCTCGATGTCATGGCAGACGGATTTGCGCTGTTCGACGCCCAGGACCGCCTCGTCGCCTACAACCGGAACTACGTCAAGTCGAAGCCCAACGCGGAGCATCTCATCTTTCCCGGCATGACCTTCGAGTGCATCCTGCGGGCGTGCATCGAGCGCGGCACCTATGTGATGAACGGTCTCGATGGTGAGGCCTATTTCGCTCAGCGTATGCGTCATCATCGCAATCCGGGTGCGCCCTATGAGGTGCAGTTGACCGATGGCCGCTGGATTCTGGTGAGCGAGAAGCGCACGCCGGACGGCGGCACGGTCGGCATCCGTTCCGACATCACGCAGATGAAGAGCCGCGAGCTTGATCTCCTGCGCATCTCGCGCAAGCTGCACGCCAAGAACTCGCAGTTCGATGTCGCCCTGAACAACATGATTCAGGGTTTGTGCATGTTCGACGCGAGCCAGCGGCTCATCGTCTGCAACCGCCGCTACCTCGAGATTTACGGATTTTCCGCCGATGTAGTGAAGCCCGGCATCCTGCTCAGCGACATCATGCGCTACAGCGTTTCGCTCGGAAATTACACGGAAGAGGAGGCTGCGCGCGCGCTCGCCGAGCGGTACGACCCGTTGCGTCTGCGCGAGCGCACGACCATCAAGCAGCGGCTGAAGGACGGCCGCGTGATCGCCGTGATGAGCGAGCCGATGAGTGACGGCGGCACGATCGCCACCTATCACGACATCACCGAGAGCGAGAACCAGGCCTTGGCGCTTCAGGCGCATGCGCTCCGTCTCGAGGCTTCGAACCGGGACCTGCAGGAGTTCGCCTACGTCGCATCGCACGATTTGCAGGAGCCGCTTCGCAAGATCGAGGCCTTTGCTGACCGGCTAGTCCGCAAGTATGGCAAGACGCTGCCGGAAGACGGCCAGATGTTCATCGAGCGGATGCAGAATGCCGCCGGCCGCATGCGCCAGCTGATCGGCGCCTTGCTGTCCTACTCGCGTGTCTCGACCAATGCCAGCCGCTACGTCGATGTCGATCTGAATAGCGTCCTCTCCGAGGTCTTGTCGGATCTGCAGATCCAGATCGAGGAGGTAAAGGCCACCATTGACAGGGATCCGCTGCCCACCATCGAGGCGGACCCGACGCAGATGCGCCAGCTGCTTCAGAACATCCTGAGCAACGCGCTCAAGTTCCGCCGCAAGGACGTCGGCCTGCTGATTGAGATCCGGGCGAGGACTGTGGCCGATCCCTCGCGTCACGACCTGCCGTCCGGCTGGCTTGAGCTCTCGGTCAGGGACAATGGCATCGGCTTTGACAATGCCTACAAGGACCAGATTTTCAAAATATTCCAGCGCCTTCACGGCCGCATGGAGTACGAGGGCACGGGCATCGGCCTCGCGACCTGCCGCAAGATCGTGGACCGCCATGGCGGCCAGATCGATGCTGATGGACGCCCGGGACAGGGCACGACGTTCCGGATCCGGTTGCCGATCAGGCGTGAGCAGGGATCGACGGACAGCCGGACCGCAAGCCCGGCCGGTGGGGCGTAGGGGCGGCTAACGCCCCTCGACAGCAGACCGGGGTCGGCTTTTCTGGTGGGACCACGGACCTGCTTGCTCGACTGGCCGGTCGGCCCGGTCCAGGCTGTCCGGGCTCTGCGTCTTCACCCTGCCCGAGCGCTCAAGTTTCCTGAGCCAGGCAAGGATCATCGCGGCGATCGCATCCGGGTTCGCAGCCATCATCAGCACGTGCGCGTTGCCCTTGAGACCCTCCGCAGGAAGCTCGAGCCAGCCGCTCATCACTCCGGCGGCCTTCAGCGCCGCATGCTGGCCGCGAACTTCCGCACCGAGCTCGATCCACACCGGAGTCGTGTCGAGAGAATCGCCCCCGACATGAAGATGGGGAGCACGTGACAGCCGCGCGATCCCCGGATGATCGGGCTTGGGGGCAAACGCTGGCTCCAGCGCCACGATCGCCGCTCTCATCGACTTCAGAGGCTTGGCCGGCCGAGCCGCGAGCGAGCTGCAACGCCCTCGCGCAAAGCACGCCTCCCCTGAGCCGAAAGACTGAAGTGTAATCTTGCCCCGTCCCTCAGACGTCGCGGTGACTTGCCACCGCGATGCGCGGCATTAGGGCTTCGCTCATGAACCGCCGGTAACCGGAATGGCTCGCCGTTGGGCTCCCCCTCGAGGTGCGCCGAAATGCAGCGATGGCCGCGATAGGCAGGATCGCGGCAGAGCGACTATCGTCGGCGCTGGCCGGCCGAGCATCCGATGGGAAGCTGCGACAGGGCGGCGGGGTTTGGAGAGCGATGAAGCCACAGGCAAAGATCCGAAAAAGACTTGTCCTGGTTGGCGGCGGTCACGCCCATGTCACCACGCTTCGCTCATTCGGCATGGCGCCGCCGCCTGGGCTCGGCGTGACACTCATCGCCCGGGAACTCGACGCTCCCTACTCGGGAATGCTTCCCGGCTACGTTGCCGGCCACTACGGCCTCGACGAATGCCACATCGATCTCGTGCGCCTTGCGCACTTTGCGGGCGCTCGCCTTATTCACGGCGAGGCCATCGGCATCGACCGTCGCAATCGCCGAGTTCTGATCGCCGGCAGGCCGCCCATCGCCTATGATATCCTCTCGATCGACACTGGGATCACACCGTTCCTCGACGATATCGAGGGTGCACGCGAACACGCGATTGCCGTGAAGCCGGTCTCGACGTTCGCACCGCGCTGGCAGTCTCTTCTCGCACGCGCGCTTGGCGAGGACGGTCCGCGCCGGATTGCGATCGTGGGGAATGGAGCGGCGGGATTCGAGCTCGTGCTCGCCATTCGCCACCGCCTGCGACAGGAGGCGCCCGCCCGCGGCATTGACCCGGCGGCCTTCCAGTTTGCAATCATCGGCGCGGGACCGCTTCTTCCGACGCACAATGCGCGCGCCCGAATCCTCGCGCGTCGCGCGCTCGCGACCGCCGACGTCGAACTCGTCGAGGGCGACGCCGCCGTGCGCATCACGCCCGAGACGGTCGAGCTTGCAAGCGGTCTGAGGATCGCGAGCGATGCGACCCTGATCACGACCCGCGCGGCCCCCCCGCCCTGGTTCGCATCGCTCGATCTTTCGCGCGACGACAAGGGCTTCCTCGCCGTCCGCTCGACGCTGCAGACACTTGAGGACGATGACATTTTTGCCGTCGGCGATTGTGCGAGTGTGCTCGAGCACCCTCGGGAGAAGGCAGGTGTCTTCGCCGTCCGTCAAGGGCCGCCTTTGACCCGCAACCTGCGCCGGCGCGCAGCAGGTGATGCCGCTCTGCCGTTCGTACCTCAGCGCCAGTTCCTGACGCTGCTATCCCTCGGCGACAAGTCGGCGATCGCAAGTCGTGGTCCGTTCGCGGCGTCGGGGCGATGGGCCTGGACATGGAAGGACCGCATCGATCGCGCGTTCATGCATCGCTTCCGCGATCTTCCCGACGTAGTCCTCCCCGCAGGCGAGGATCTCGATTGCGCCGGCTGCGCCGCCAAGATCGGTCCCCGGGCGCTTGCCCGCGCCTTGGAGACGCTGGAGCTGCCGGCGCGCGTGAGCACGGTGGCGAACCTCGCTCCAGGCGACGACGCCGCACTGCTCGATCTTGGCGGGGGGCAATACCGTCTCGAGACTGTCGACTTCTTTCCGGCGCTCTGGCCCGAGCCTTACGTTTTCGGAGAGATTGCGGCGCAGCACGCCATGAGCGACGTGATCGCCAAAGGCGGACAGCCGGACCATGCGCTCGTCGTCGCACAACTCCCCCGCGGCGCACGGCACTTGCTTGAGGACGATCTCGTTCAGTTGATGGCCGGCGCCCGCGCGATCTTCGAGCCCCACGGGGTTGCGATCGTCGGCGGTCATTCCGGGCAATCCGCGGAATTGGCGGCCGGCTTCTTCGTATCCGGGACCGTGCCGCGCGGCGGCGCAATCCTAAAGGCGGGCCTCACGCCGGGCGACGCGCTTATCTTGACGAAGCCGCTCGGAACCGGGCTCTTGTTCGCCGCCTGGATGCGGCGGCGGGCGCGTGCTCGCCACATCGCTGCCGCGCTTGCCGGGATGCGCCAGTCGAATGCTCCGGCAGCCGCGATCCTCTTCTCGCACGGGGCGACCGCCGCCACGGACGTCACCGGCTTCGGTCTTGTCGGCCACTTGCTGGAAATGTTGCGCACAAGCGATCTCGTCGCCGAACTGGACCTCACGCAATGCCCCCTCTATCCGGGCGTCGCCGAACTTGCCGCTCAGGGAATTTCCTCCTCTCTGCTCGTCGAGAACCTCGCGCTGCGGGCCGAGCTTGCCGGGGATGAGGCCGATGACGCAGACACCCTCGCGGTCATCTTCGATCCGCAGACTTCCGGCGGCCTGCTCGCCGGGGTGCCGGAGCAACGCGCCGAGGCGTGCTTCGCTGCCCTGCGTGCGAGCGGCGTGGCTGCGGCCGTAGTCGGGCGGGTCCATCGACGCGTTGAGCCCAACGAGGCTAAAGTGCGCTTGCGCGGCCGCCTGCCCGGTCGCGATCCGAAAGCAAGGTGAACGCAGGAATAGGGGAGAAACGCCTGTGATCGCGATCGAACAGGGGACGCTTCGCAAGTTGCAGGGCGTGAGCACCGCGACCATCTCCACGGCGCTCTTCAAGCGGGGCTTGCGCAATCAGATGATCCAGGACGTGCGCCCGATCAACCCGAAGCTCCCGAACATGGTCGGGCCCGCCTACACGCTCCGCTACATTCCGGCGCGCGAGGACCTGAACCCGATCACCGTCTTCAACGACCGCAACCACCCGCAGCGCAAGGCGATCGAAGAGTGTCCGCCGGGGCACGTCTTTGTCATCGACAGTCGCAAGGACCCGCGGGCGGCGTCCGCCGGCGGCATTCTCGTCACGCGACTGATGAAGCGCGGTGTTGCCGGCATCGTCACCGATGGCGGCTTTCGCGACAGCCCGGAGATCGCCGAACTCGGCTTTCCCGCCTATCAGTGCCGTCCCTCGGCGCCGACCAACATCACCTTGCATCAGGCGGTCGACGTCAATGTTCCGATCGGCTGCGGCGATGCGCCGGTTTGGCCCGGCGACATCGTCGTCGGTGATGGCGAGGGAGCGATCGTCATCCCCCGTCACCTCGCCGCCGAGATCGCCGACGAGGCTTTCGAGATGACGGCCTACGAGGACTTCGTCACCGAGAAGGTGCGCGAGGGCCGTTCCATCGTGGGCCTTTATCCCGCGACCGACCCCGCCTCCAAGATTGAGTTCGAAGCCTGGCGCAAGGCCAAGGGGCGGTGACGGCCCTCCTCGCCTCGCGGATGGGCGGTCGCGCGGTCGCGCGCCATGGCGCCTTGCGCAGGCGCGCGCAGTGGCAGGATCGGCATCACGCCTTGTGCTCCTCAAGGCGCGGCATGATCTCGACGAAGTTGCAGGGGCGGTGGCGGTTGTCGAGCTGCCATTTGAGGATGCCGTGCCAGGCATCCTTGCACGCGCCGGGCGAGCCCGGCAGGCAGAAGATGTAGGTCCCCTGAGCGACGCCGCCGCAGGCCCGCGACTGGATCGTCGAGGTCTCGATCTTCTGGTACGAGATCATGTGAAAGATCACCGAGAATCCGTCGATCTCCTTCTCGAAGAGCGGCTTGACGGCTTCGGGTGTCACGTCCCGCCCGGTGAAGCCGGTGCCGCCGGTGGTGATGACGACGTCGATCTTCGGATCGGCGATCCAGGCGGAGACCTTGGCGCGGATCGCGCCCACGTCGTCCTTGACCAGCGCCCGGTCTGCCACTTCATGCCCCGCCTCGCGGATCATCTCGGCAAGCGTGTTACCGGACTTGTCCTCGGCAGGGGTGCGCGTGTCCGACATCGTCAGGATGGCGATGCGAACCGGAATGAAGGGACGGGTCTCGTCGAGCTTGGCCATGTTCTTTCCTCCGGCACTCGGGTCGCGCCATGCTGCGACGGCCCGGAACGGGTTGCGCACATACCATCCCGGGCGCCACGCCGCGTTAATCCCGGTCAAGCGCGGTCCCGTCGCCGCCGTCGAAGTAGTCGGGATCGAGCCAGCCGTTCTCGTCGTAGTCCGCCATGCACAGCTCGGCGAAGTCGGTCATCTCCTTGAGCTGACCATTCCCTTGCGCAAGCTGATAGGGAAAGAGGCGGATCAGCTCGTAGTTGCCCGCGTAGTTCATCTCATAGAGCTCGTGGCGGGCGCCGAACTCGGTCCCGATCGCATCCCACAGGAGCTTCATCGTCTTGATCCGCTCCTTGTAGTCGATCCCGTTCGAGCCGCGCACATAGCGCTTCAGGTACTTGTCGATCTCGGGGTTGCGGAAGTCGCGGGCATGGCTCGGCAGATAGATGAGCCCCGAGGCCACGACTTTCTCCACGATGCGCCGGACCGCCGGATAGGCCTCCGTCGCAAACAGCCGATAGGCGGACGAGGCCCGCACGGACGGCAGCACGTAGCCGTTGACCCAGGCAAGGATCACGCTGCTCGGCGTGCGCAGGGC
>CAYWBX010000005.1:0-18478 GCA_964456015.1 uncultured Hyphomicrobiaceae bacterium
GCGGGCGGTCGTGCAGGCCGGGACTGAGGAGCGACTCGAGGCCATCGACACGTTGCTGTGGACCTATCGCGATGACAGCTTTCTGGCGCACGGGACGGACACCGACGGGCCGGCGGCGGATCAGCCCGTGTTCCTGACGACGAAAGAGGACAATCCCAATGGAGCCGCCGTCAGGTTTCTGGTGGACGGCGCCAAGCTCGCGGAGCTCAAAGGCTATCTTCGCATCGTCCTGATCTTTGACGGCCGCGACCCAACGGCCGTCGCTTTGGCGCGCGAGCAATGGAAGCTCGCCAAAGCGCAAGGCTGCGCGACGACGTACTGGAAGCAGACTGCCGAGGGACGCTGGCAACGCGAGGGCTAGCCGGAGTGCGGGCTATGCCGCGGCAGTCACCCAATCGGAAGCCTTCTCACGCCAAGCGGGCGAGATCGCCGAACTCCCGCTGCACGATGTCGCGGATCATGCTCGCCATCGCTTCGAAGATCGCGCCGCGCGAGGACGTGCGGCGCCACAGCATGCCGACAGTGCGATAGACGGAGCGGCCGTGCAGTTGCATGATTTTGAGGCTCGAATCGGAGCGAAGCTCGCGCCGCACATAGAGTGCCGGCATGAACGTGATGCCAAGGCCGGTGATCACCATCTCGCGCACCATGTCGAGACTGGTTCCCTCATAGTCGAGTCGTACGCGGGCGCCGAACTCCTCACAGAGCGCGAGGACAGCATCGTGCAACTGGTGTCCGGGGCCGAGCGTCAGAATCTCCTGGCCGTTGAGGTCGGATCGCTCGACTTTCGCCTTGCGCGCGAGCGGATGATCGGCGGCGACGGTCAAATAGAGAGGTTCCCGGAAGAGATCCACTGTGACGAATTCCTCGCCGCGCGCGGGCAAAGGGGCGAGCACAAAATCGTAAACACCTTCCTCGAGCGAGCGGGGCAACGTGGATGGCAGCTCCTCCCGGGCGTAGAGCTTCAGGTCCGGATAGGTCCGATGCAGAATCGGCACGACGGTCGGAAGCAAGTAGGGCCCGATGGTCGAGGGCAAACCAACGCGCAGCACGCCACGCGGCGTTCCGTCGTCCATGGCCGCGATGCTGCGGATCTCGCTGGCGTCGGCGATGATGCGGCGCGCAATCTCGACGATGCGGGCGCCCGTTGGGGTCAGCAGTGCTCCGGACCGGCTGCGCTCGATCAGCTGCGCTCCAAGGCGATCCTCAAGGGCCTTGATCTGTTCGCTCAGCGTCGGCTGAGTGGTGTTCGTCCGCTCGGCAGCGCGCCGGAAATGACGCGTGTCCGCAAGTGCGACGAGGTACTCGAGCTGCCGCAGGCTTGGCACCTAACCCTCCCTGACATCTTCCCATCGCGCGCCGTCATGACACCCCGGGTCGGGAATGCGCCTCGGGACTTGGTCCAGACGATCGGCGATCCCGACCGGTCATAAGGTCCCCGCCGCCCGACGCACACGCAAGCCAGCGGTTGACGATCCGGCTGTCGCAGCGGGGGCGTGAAGGCATCCACAGTCCACAACGGTCCGGCTCGGACAGAAGATCACATCTGGCGCCCGGGCGGAGGCCGTCCCGTCTACCTATGCGATTCTCGCTACGGGCTCCCTGGCGCCCGCTATGGGAGCTCCCGGGCGTCCGACGGCGGCTCGCGCGGACCGGCGCCTAGGCATGGCGGCCGTGGCAGTGCTTGTACTTCTTACCCGACCCGCAAGGGCATTTTTCGTTGCGGGCCACCTTCCCCCAGGTTTCCGGATTTGCGGGGTCGATGCTCGCCGCCTGCCGGCGCACGGGGGCGGCCGCCGCTCGGGCCGCCGCCGCCGGTCGCTTGCTTTCGCTCGCGAGCGCCGCCTCGGCGAGTTCGAACTCGTTCTCGCCGGTCAGCGGATTGATGTGCTGGGCCTGCATCGGCGGCAGGGGCTGATGCTCGAGCTCGGCCGGCGGCTCGGCATGCGTGAACCGCACGTTCATGAGCTGTCCGGTGACGTCCTCGCGCAAGCGGGCCAGCATCCCCTCGAAAAGCTGGAAGGCCTCGGACTTGTATTCGTTCAGCGGGTCGCGCTGGGCATAGCTGCGGAAGCCGATGACCTGGCGCAAGTGCTCGAGCGTGACCAGATGCTCGCGCCAGAGCGTATCGAGCGTCTGGAGCAGGACCGATTTCTCGACCTCTTTGAGACGGAGGCGGCCGATGTCCAAGGGGTCTCTGCTCGGCGCGCTTTCGATCGCGGCAACCAATCCTTTCGCCTCGACCACGTCGCGCAGGAACATGAACCCGATGCGGTCGGCTTGCGCCGCCGCCTGCGACGCATCTCCGCCTTCGATGCGAATCTGGCCCCGATTGGAGCTCAACAGGGCGCGTCCGATCTCGGCCATCGAGTCCTGCGACGGCTCCTTATCGAGCGCGGCCTTGAGCGCCGGCTCGCTGTCGATGAACCGCAAGAGACCCGTGGCATTCTCGTAGCCCTTGAGGATCTCGGTGCCGACCTCGATGGCCGTCGCCTTGTAGCGTTCCTCGGCGGCCGCAATCAGCCGCTCTCGGATCTCCTGATCCGCGATCCCTTCCTCTTCGGCCCACTTCTCGATCGGCAGGTCGAGACCGTAGATCCTTTGGACATCGGCCTTCAGCCCCGCGACGTCCCATTGCTCGGCATAGGCATTCTCAGGGATGTGCTGCGCGACGAGCTCGGCGAGCACCTGCTTGCGCATCTCGTCGATCGTCTCCGAGACGTCCTCCGTGCTCATGATGTCGAGGCGCTGCTCGTAGATGACCTTGCGCTGGTCATTCATCACGTCATCGTACTTGAGGACGTACTTCCGGCTGTCGAAGTTCCGGGCTTCGACCTTCTTCTGCGCATTCTCGAGCGCCTTGTTGATCCATGGGCTGGTGATCGCCTCGCCCTTCTCAAGACCAAGCTTCTGCAGCATGCCGTCGATGCGGTCGGCGGCAAAGATGCGCATCAGATCGTCTTCGAGCGACAGGTAGAACTTGGTTCGCCCGGGATCGCCCTGGCGGCCCGAGCGGCCGCGAAGCTGGTTGTCGATGCGCCGGCTCTCGTGGCGCTCGGTGCCGATCACATAAAGGCCGCCTGGCAGCACCTCGGACTTGGCCGACTTGCCGTCAGCCCCGTTGCCGCGCACTTCGCACGCGTTCTTGACGATCTCGCGGTCCGCCTCGACCCGCTCGACGATCGGGACGAGCTTTTCGCCGATCCGTCTTAGGAAATCGCCGACACCGGCTTTGACGCTTGCCACCTCTTCACGGCTCGGAGATTGCGCGTCGATCCACGGTTGGACCATTTCGTCGGTCCAGGCCTTGATCTCGTCCTCGAAGCGGCGCTTGCGATCCTGGCTGTCATTGGAGGCGTCCGCTCGCGCCGATACCGCCTTGATGAGCTTGTCCACGTGCTCGACGAGGCCGTGGTCGACCATCGGCTGACCGCTGCCGCGTCCGGCCGCGATCTCGGCGTTGATCCAGCTCATGATCAGATACTTGGGGTTGCCGCCGAGCTGGATGTCGGTGCCGCGTCCGGCCATGTTGGTCGCGATCGTCACGGTGCCGGGCACGCCGGCCTGGGCGATGATCTCGGCCTCCTGCTCGTGGAAGCGGGCGTTAAGCACCTGATGCTTGATGTTGCGCTTCTTGAGTAGTTCGGACAGATGCTCGCTCTTCTCGATCGAGACGGTGCCGACGAGCACAGGCTGGCGCCGCTTCTGTGCGCTCTCGATCTCGCTGATGATGGCGTCCCACTTCTCCTCGGCGGTCCGGTAGACCTCGTCGTCGAGGTCGCGGCGGGCAACCGGAATGTTGGTCGGGATCTCCACGACGTCGAGGCCGTAGATGTCCATGAATTCGGCGGCTTCCGTCGCAGCCGTGCCGGTCATGCCGGCGAGCTTGTCGTAGAGGCGAAAGTAGTTCTGGAACGTGATCGAGGCGAGTGTCTGATTCTCAGGCTGGATCGCCACCTTCTCCTTCGCCTCGAGCGCCTGGTGGAGACCCTCGGAGTAGCGCCGTCCCGGCATCATGCGGCCGGTAAACTCGTCGATGATGACGACCTGATCGCCCTTGACGATGTAATCCTTGTCCTTGGTGAACATCTTGTGCGCTTTGAGCGCCTGGTTCACGTGATGGACAATGGTGACGTTCTCGATGTCGTAAAGGTGCTCGCCCTTGAGCAGGCCGGCTTCTCGCAACCATTGTTCGATGCGCTCGTTGCCCTGCTCGGTGAGCGCGATCTGCCGTTGCTTCTCGTCGTGCTCGTAGTCCTCTTTCTCGAGGCGGTACATGAAGCTGTCGATGGCGGTATAGAGATCGGATCTGTCCTCGACCGGCCCGGAAATGATCAGCGGCGTGCGAGCCTCGTCGATGAGAATCGAATCGACCTCGTCCACGATCGCGTAGGCGTGCCCTGAAAGCTCCGACGGACGGCCGCCGAACTGGACCATCTCGCTCGTGTGCATCTTCATGTTGTCGCGGAGATAGTCGAAGCCGAGCTCGTTGTTCGTGCCGTAGGTGACGTCGCACGCGTACTGCCGGCGCCGCTCGTCGTCGTCGAGTTCGTGAACGATGCAACCGACCGTCAGGCCGAGAAACTTGTAGATCGCGCCCATCCACTCGCTGTCGCGCTTGGCGAGGTAGTCGTTGACGGTGACGACATGAACGCCGCGCCCGAGCAGCGCGTTGAGATAGACGGGGAGCGTCGCGACCAGCGTCTTGCCCTCGCCCGTCTTCATCTCGGCAATCTTGCCTTCGTGCAGCACCATGCCGCCGATGAGCTGGACATCGAAGTGCCGCTGACCGAGGGTCCGCTTGGCCGCCTCGCGAACCGTCGCAAACGCCGGCACCAGCAAGTCATCCAGGTCCTCACCCTCCGCCAGCCGGCGCTTGAATTCGGCCGTGCGGGCGCGCAGTTCGGCATCGCTCAGCGCCGAGAGCTCAGGCTCAAGGGCGTTGATGGCTGCAACCTTCGGGCGGTAGGCCTTCAGCCGGCGATCGTTCGACGTGCCGAAGATCTTCGCGGCGAGCGAGCCAATTGTGAGCATTGACCGAGCCTCAAGTCTTGTTGCCGCAATCTCAGCGGACGGTGAGCGGAGCAGATTCCGGCGGCGCAGGGAAGCACCGGAAAGGCCAACCCGAACAACGACCTCGGGCGTCTGGGCCGCAAGCTCCGGCGGATCTCTTTGGGCGAGAAACGAAGAACCGCGTCAATACGCGCTGAAGTCGAACCCGTGCGAGCGAGACGCCGGACACATAAGGAGCGGTCCCTGCCTTGTCAACGCGAGCCGGGCTGAGCCACAGTGAAGCGCGATGGTGCGTCACGAGCTTCGCGCACCTGGACTAAATTTCGTTCAAACCCAAGCGCAGCCGGCTCAGTCCGCTGCGGTGTTCAGCTCGAATGCTCAGGGGTCGAAAGTGCAGGGCGAGAGCGCAGCAGTGACGGGAAGTCTGCCCTGGTACCGCGACCCGCTGCACATCGCAGTGCATTGCCTCGGCATCGCTCAAATCACCTCCTGGGGAACGAGCTATTACTGCCTCGGAGTTCTCGCCAAGCCCCTCGCCGCTGACCTCGGATGGGGGCTCGGAACGGTTTTTCTGGGTTTCAGTATTTCGCTGATCGTGATGGCCATCGTCTCGGCGCCGATCGGACGCCTCATCGATCGTCGCGGGGCCCGAGTGGTGATGGCAGGGGGCACCGTTCTCGTCACCCTGGGCCTTTTGCTTCTCTCGCAAGTTCGCGAAGTGTGGACGTATTTCGCCGTCTGGGGGCTGCTTGGCGTGGGAATGCGCGCCTGCCTCTACGACGCCGCGTTCGCCGCTCTCGTGCAGGTGGTTCCCACGCGCGGGCGCAAAGCCATCTCATACCTGACCCTCTACGGGGCCTACGCATCCACCATCTTCTGGGTCATCGGGCACTACATTAACGATGTTCATGGCTGGCGCCGAACGCTGATCGTGTTCGCCATCGTGCAGCTGGCGGTATGCCTCCCCCTCAATCTCATCGGATTGGCATGGAAGGAGGACGAAGCGGCGGCCAGCGAAGCTCAGGCCTCGCCGGCGGATCGCAAGGAGGCACCGGTGCTCGAGGGCCGCGCCCGCACCGTTGGCATTGCTCTTTTTGCGCTCATCATGTCGCTCAACAGCTTCGTGTTCGCCGTGATGACGCTGCAACTCGTGCCGCTGCTCGAGGCAGCGGGGATCGGGCTGACGGCGGCGGTGTGGGTGGCCTCGCTCAAGGGGCACGGTCAGTTCGCCGGCCGGCTCGTCGAGATCATTTTCGGGCGCCATCTGAAGGCGATGACGGTGGCGCGCATCGCCATCGGCGTGCTCCCCCTCGCATTGCTGCTGCTGCTTGCCGCCGGCGGTTCCATGGCCATACTGATCGCCTTCACGCTGCTCATGGGGGCATCGCAGGGTGTGATCAGCATCGTCAGGGGCGCGGTGCCGCTCGCACTCTTCGGCGGCAAGGGCTACGGCGAGGTTCTGGGCTACATCGCGACGCCGATCCTCTTCGTCAATGCCCTGTCGCCGGCCGCATTCGCCGGCATCGTCGATCTCTTCGGCTGGGAGGCCGCCAAGCTCCTGCTGCTTGCCTTCGCGGCGCTGACCTGGGTCGCGATCGAGATGATGACGGTCTGGTACAAGCGCGCGCTGCGCCGGCCGGCCGTCGATCGCTGACAAGGGACGCGCGATGCGGTGGCTGTGCATGACGGCTTCCGACGACAAGCGGGAAGTCGGCCCGCCCCGCCATTCCCCTGTGACAATCTCCCGTGCCATCTGCTAGGGAAGGCGCCGCTTCAGGCCGAACCAGGGGACACCCGCGCATGGTCTATGTGATCGACCCGCCGCGTCAGCCGGCGCTGCCCATCAAGGGATCCGACAAGCTCTTTCCCGTGCATCGCATCTATTGCATCGGCCGCAACTACGCCGAGCACGCCCGCGAAATGGGACATGATCCCAACAGGGAGCCGCCGTTCTTCTTCCAGAAGAATCCCGACAATCTGCGGACGGACGGCAAGTTCCCGTATCCCCCCGGCACAAATGACGTGCACTTCGAGATCGAAATGATCGTCGCGCTCAAGTCGGGCGGCGTCAACATCAAGCCGGAGGCGGCTCTCGACTGCGTGTGGGGCTATGGCGTCGGTCTCGATATGACGCGACGCGATCTGCAGGGCAAAGCCAAGGACATGGGGCGGCCCTGGGAAGTCGGCAAGGCGTTCGAGCACTCGGCGCCTGCGACGGCGCTGGTGCCGGCGGAACAGATCGGTCATCCGTCGAAAGGGGCGATCTGGCTCGACGTCAACGGCAAGCGGCGGCAGACCGGCGACCTCAGCCAGATGATCTGGGACGTGCCTGGACAGATCGCCTACATCTCGACGCTCTTCGAGCTCAGAGCCGGCGACATCATCATGACGGGCACGCCGTCGGGGGTCGGAGCGATCGTCCGAGGCGACAGGCTGCACGGTCACGTCGACGGCGTCGGCGATCTCATGGTCGAAGTCATTTGATCGGACTGCGGCGAAGCTGCTGAAACCGGCGCGGCGATGCTCCCGCCGGGGCGTGGGGCGGCGGCCGCCGCGTCGTCAACGGCAAGCTTGGAAACGTACGGGGATGAGCTATGGCGCACGGGCATGGTGGCGGCCACGGGGCGAGCGACGGCGAGAACAAGTACATCGCGATCTTCATTTCTGTCCTCGCGCTCTGCCTCGCGCTCGCGGAGACGTTCGCGAAAGGGGCGCAGACGAACGCAATCTCCTACAACGTCGAGGCGTCAAACCTGTGGGCCTTCTATCAGGCGAAGACCATTCGTCAGACGACGCTCAAGACGGCCAGCGAGCAGATGGAGGTCGACATCGGCCTGGCGCGCGATCCCGCGACCAAACAGGTGCTCGAGAAACGCGTTGCGGCCTGGCGGGCGGACGTCGATCGCTACCAGTCGGAGCCGAAGCCCGACGGCAAGGGCGAGGGCAGGATCGAGTTGCAGAAGAGGGCCATCGAGGCGACGAAGAAGCGCGACCTCTACATGGAGAAGTACCATCACTACGAGGTCGCCTCGGCGGCGTTCCAGATCGCCATCGTGCTCGCCGGAACGTTCATCCTGGTCAAGAACGCGTTGCTGCTCTGGCTTGCCGGCGGCCTTTCGGCGATCGGGCTTTTCTTTGCGCTCGTCGGATTGTTCTTTCCGCATGCAATCCATCTCTTCTGAATAAGCTCACGGAGCTTGCGGCGGCGAGCCGGTGCCGCGATCCGAGCCCGCGTTGGCATGTGGTGCGGGGCGCAGCGGAACGCAGGAACGTCTGGCTGGTTTGACGGTCCCGGCGAAGCGGACTAGAGGTCCATCTGATCGCAGCGCAGAGCTGCCGGAGGGCGTTCCGGCGCTGTCGCCCGACAAGGACTGGCCGATTCATGCGCCTATCCGACATCCTCGGTCCAGAATCGTCGCTCGAGCGCGGGGATGACGACCTCGAAATAACCGGCATCACTGCCGACAGCAGGCTTGTCCGGCCGGGATTTTTGTTCGCGGCGTTACCGGGCCTGAAGGCGGACGGCTTGCGCTTCCTCCCGGACGCCGCCGCCAGAGGGGCGGCGGCGGTGCTCGTCGGGCAGGCGGCGCCGGTGGCGGCGTCGGCGCCGGTCGCCGTTCTCAGGAGCAGCGAGCCGCGCCGCGCGCTGGCGCTCATCGCCTCCCGCTTCTATCCGCGCCAGCCCGAAACCGTCGTCGCGGTGACCGGGACCAGCGGCAAGACCTCGATCGTCGAATTCACACGGCAAATTCTCGCCGCTTGCGGCCGACGGGCCGCCTCGCTCGGAACCATCGGCGTGGTGGGTCCTGAGGGCGCAACCTACGGCGCGCTCACCACGCCCGATCCGGTGGCGCTGCACAGCACGCTGCAATCGCTTGCGGATGCCGGCGTCACGCATCTCGCCATGGAAGCCTCTTCGCACGGTCTCGATCAGTTCCGCCTCGACGGCGTGCGGCTTACGGCTGCGGCGTTCAACAATCTCGGCCGGGATCATCTCGACTATCATGCGAGCCCAGAAGCCTATCTCGCAGCCAAGTTGCGCCTCTTTCGCGAGCTTCTCCGGCCGGGCCAGACGGCGGTCATCAATGCCGATGGAGCGGAGGCGGATGCGGCCCGTCTCACCGCCCGCGACCGCCGGCTCAGACTGATCGAGACCGGCTTTGCCGGCGCCGACATCAGGCTGCTCACGGCGGAGCAGATTGGCTTTCGACAGCGACTTGTGATCGGCATCGGCGGCAAGCGGGCAGACGTCGAGTTGCCGCTCATCGGCAGCTATCAGGCAGGAAATGCGCTGGTCGCGGTTGCGCTGGCGATCGCCGGCGGCGCCGCCGCCGATGCTGCCGTCCGGGCGCTTGCCGGCTTGAAGGGTGTCAGCGGCCGGCTCGAGGTTGTCGGGGAGTTCCGGGGCGGGATCGCCGTGGTCGATTATGCGCACAAGCCGGAGGCGCTGGCGGCCGCGCTCTCGGCGCTCAGACCCATCGCCCGGGGGCGACTGATCTGCGTCTTCGGCTGCGGCGGCGACCGGGACCGCGGCAAACGCCCGATCATGGGGCGCATCGCGGTCGAGGGCGCGGACGTGGTGATCGTCACCGACGACAATCCCCGCAGCGAGGATGCGGCACGCATCCGCCAGGAGATCCTGGCCGGCGCGCCCGGCGCCCGGGAGATCGGCGACCGGGCCGCAGCCATCCGCGCCGGGGTTGCCCTCATGCAAGCCGGCGACGTGCTGCTCATCGCGGGCAAAGGCCATGAGACTGGCCAAATCGTCGGCGACACCGTGCTGCCGTTCTCGGATCAGGACGAGGTGAGGGCGGCACTCAACGAGGTCGGGCATGGCTGACGCGCTGTGGGAATGGGAAGCGCTCGTGGCTGCCGCGGGCGGGAAGCCCGATGGCGTTCCCCATGCGCCCATCACTGGAGTGTCGATCGACACCCGGACGCTGGCGCCGGGCGACGTTTTCGTCGCGCTTAAGGACCAAAGGGACGGGCACGATTTTGTCGATGCGGCATTCGCGAACGGCGCGGCGGCGGCGCTCGTCCGCGATGATTACCGGCGTCGGCCGCGCGACGGGGCGTTGCTGCGCGTCGAGGACACGCTGCTCGGGCTCGGGCGGATCGGGACGGCGGCGAGGGCCAGACTGCACGCCGAAGCGCGCGTCGTCGCAGTCACGGGAAGCGCGGGCAAGACCGGCACCAAAGAGATGCTGCGGGCCGCACTCGGCAGGCTCGGTCGCGTGCACGCGCCCGACAAGTCGTTCAACAATCACTTCGGCGTACCGTTGACGCTCGCTCGGATGCCAAGAGCGTCGGACTTCGCCGTCTTCGAGATCGGCATGAACCATGCCGGCGAAATCCGTCCGTTGACGCGCATGGTCCGCCCGCACGTCGCCATCGTCACCAATGTGCTGCCCGTGCATATCGGCAATTTCCCGGATGGCGAGATCGGCGTTGCCCACGCCAAGGCCGAAATCTTCGACGGCGTCGTGGCCGGCGGCAGCGCCATTATCCCGCGCGACAGTCCCCATTTCGCTCTGCTCGCCGAACGCGCGAGCGCGCGTGGGCTGAGGGTCATATCGTTCGGCGGGCATGCCGAGAGTGCGGTCAGGCTTTACAGTCTTCAGAAGACCCGCAAAGGCGGCGCCGAGCTGCAAGTTCTCACGGTGGAGACTTCCCGCCCCTCCGGCCGCCTCCTCGTCGAGCTCGGGATGCTCGGTGAGCATCTGGCGCGGAATGCTCTGGCCGTGATCGCCGCCCTCGAGGCGCTCGGAGCCGACACCCTGACGGCGGCAGGTGCGCTTGCGAACGTCACGTCCGGGGCGGGTCGCGGCGCCAGGATTACGCTCAGCGCCGGCGGGAGCGGCCAAATCCTGCTGATCGACGAGAGCTACAACGCCAATCCGGCGTCGATGGAGGCGGCTCTGCACGCGCTCGGCGAACTGGAAGGTCGGCGCATTGCGGTGCTTGGCGACATGCTGGAGCTCGGCTCAGAGGCTGAGCGGTATCACACGGGCCTCGCCGCGGCGCTCGACGATGCGCGTGTCGATCGCGTCTTCGCCTGCGGGCCGAACATGAAGCTGCTCTACGAGACGCTGCCGCCTGCGATGAGGGGGGCGTGGGCGCCAAGTTCGGCCGGCCTGGTCGAGGCCGTTGCAGGATCGCTCAAGGCCGGAGACGTCGTGATGGTCAAGGGCTCCCTCGGGAGCCGCATGGCGCCGATCGTCGAGGCCCTCAAGAAGCGATTTGCGGCTGCCTGAGGCCCGGTCTAGATAGCGGCGAGGTGCCGCCCCAAGAGGGAAGAATGCTCTACGAGCTTGTCAATTTCAGCGACGTCTACGGTCCGCTCAACGTCTTCAGGTACATCACGTTCCGGACGGGCGGGGCCATCATGACGGCGCTGCTCTTCGTCTTCCTGTTCGGTCCTGCGATCATCGATCTGCTGCGCGTCAGTCAGGGCAAGGGACAACCGATCCGCGACGACGGTCCCAAATCGCATCTGTCGAAGCGCGGCACGCCGACGATGGGCGGCCTCATGATCCTGTCGGGGATAACCGTCGCCACGTTGATGTGGGCCAATCTGTCGAACGCCTACGTCTGGATCGTGCTCGGCGTCACCCTCGCCTACGGCGCGATCGGCTTTTATGACGATTATCTCAAGGTCACGAAGCAGTCGGCGAAGGGATTTGGCGGCAAGGCGCGGTTGGCGCTCGAGTTTCTCGTCGCGGCGCTCGCGGCCTATGCGATCATGAAGCTCGGAAAGCCGACGCTCACCGTTCCCTTTTTCAAGACCGTAGTCATTCCGCTCGGCCTGTTCTTCGTCGTGCTCGGAATGCTGGTGATCGCCGGCGCGGGCAATGCCGTCAATCTGACCGATGGCCTGGACGGTCTTGCCATCGTTCCGGTCATGATTGCCGCTGCCACGTTCGGGCTCATCGCCTACCTGGTCGGTCATTTCCGCTTTGCCGGCTATCTCCAGCTTCATTTCGTGGCGGGGGCGGGCGAGCTGGCGATCATTTGCGGGGCGATTGTCGGAGCCGGACTCGGATTTCTCTGGTTCAACGCGCCGCCTGCCATGATCTTCATGGGCGATACCGGTTCGCTCGCGCTGGGCGGGGCGCTCGGCTCGATCGCGGTTGCAACGAAGCACGAGATCGTCCTAGCCATTGTCGGGGGACTGTTCGTTCTCGAGACTCTTTCGGTCGTCATTCAGGTGGCGTCCTACAAGCTGACCGGAAAACGGGTTTTCAGGATGGCGCCGCTGCATCACCATTTCGAGCAAAAGGGCTGGCCCGAGGCGACCGTGGTCGTGCGCTTCTGGGTCATTTCGGTCGTTCTGGCGCTGATCGGGCTTTCGACGCTGAAGCTGCGGTGAGGTCCATTTCGCCGGCAAGCATCGTTGACGCATGGCGGTGCGGCTGCCTGACCGGGAGCAGGGAACTGCGGTATGTTCGCCGCATGATTCGCGTTTCGACATTCGCCGGGCGGAAAGTGGCCGTAGTCGGCCTCGGCGCCTCGGGTCGGGCGACGGCGTTGGCGCTCGCCGCGGGCGGGGCAGAGGTGGCTGCCTGGGATGACGGCGCGGCAGCGCGCGAGGCAGCCGCGCAGGCGGGTATCCCGATTCGCGACCTTGCACGCGCCGACTGGTCCGACTTCGCCGCCCTCGTTCTTGCGCCGGGCGTGCCGCTCACGCATCCAAGCCCGCACTGGACGGCGATGCGCGCCCATGCGGCCGGTGTCGAGATCATCGGCGACATCGAGCTTTTCTTTCGCGAGCGCGCAAGCCTCAGCCCGCAGGCGCCGGTGATTGCGATCACCGGGACGAACGGCAAATCGACGACCACGGCGCTGATCGCGCATCTGCTCGAGAGTGTCGGGCTGCCGGTTGCGATGGGAGGCAACATCGGAGTGCCTGCGCTCGCGCTCAGTCCGTTCGCGGACCCGGCGCACGCGTCGGAGGGATTACTCCCGGTCTATGTGATCGAGATGTCGTCGTTCCAGATCGACCTGACGCCGAGCCTCAAACCCACCGTCGGTGTGCTGCTGAACATCACTCCCGATCATCTCGACCGGCACGGTCCGGCGGACGATCCCGGAATCGCGATGGGCAATTACGCGGCGATCAAGGAGCGCCTCGTTGCAGCAGCCGAGATCGCCTGCATCGGCGCGGATGGACAGACTACGCGCGCAATCCTCGAACGACAGAGGGCGAGCGGACATTCTGTGCTGTCGTTCGCGGCCGAGCCTGAGTTCGCGCCGGTATCGGACCTCTACGCCGTCGGGACGCGGCTCTATTGCCGCGACCGGGAGTCCGGGGCCGTCCAAGACAGAGAGATCGCCGATACGCAGGGCTGCGGGACGCTCAGGGGCACGCACAACGTCCAGAACGCCCTGGCGGCGCTGGCTGGCGTGCGCGGGCTCGCCCGCTGGCTCGGGAGACGAAGGGCCAGCCTCGACGTGTGGAAGCCGCAAACGCTTGCCGCGGCGCTGCACACTTATCCGGGGCTGGCGCACCGCATGGAGGAGGTCGGGCGCTGCGGCCGGGTGCTGTTCGTCAATGACAGCAAGGCCACAAACGCCGATTCAGCGGAAAAAGCTCTCGCGGCGTTCGACCGAGACATTCATTGGATTCTGGGCGGCAAGGCCAAGGAAGGCGGCATTCGATCGCTCAGGCCCTATTTCAGCCGCGTCGCCAAGGCTTACCTGATCGGCGAGGCCAGCGACGCCTTTGCGGATACGCTCGCGGGCCTGGTCGCCTTCGAGCGCTGCGGGACGCTGGACGCCGCGGTCGCGGCAGCCGCGCGCGATGCGGCGACCTCATCCGGGAACGAACCCGTCGTGCTGCTGTCGCCGGCCTGCGCAAGCTATGATCAGTTCAAGAGCTTCGAGCACCGCGGCGCGTGCTTTCGTGAACTGGTCGGCCGTCTCCCGGGCGTCAGTCTCAGGTCAAGGGACGCCAGATGAGGCTTTCGCGCACAGACAGAAGTCTCCTCGCCGAGTGGTGGTTCACGGTCGACCGCGTAGTGGTGGCGATCTTCCTTGTCATGGTCGCAGCCGGGGTGGTGCTGTCGTTTGCCGCGAGCCCGGCGGTAGCGGTTCGCCGCGGCGTTTCGACGTTTCACATTGCCAACCGCCAGGTTCTCTTCGCCGCGCTCGGCGTCGTCGCGATGCTGGCAGCCTCGGCGATGGACCCGCGCCAGGTCCGCCGTGCGGCGCTTGCCCTTCTTGTCTGCTCGCTCGGTCTCATGGTGCTGGTGCACTTTCAGGGGATCGAGATCAAGGGCGCGCGGCGCTGGCTCAGGCTGGGCGAGCACTCGCTGCAGCCTTCCGAGCTTGCCAAGCCGGGGTTCGTCGTCATCTCGGCCTGGCTCCTCTGCGAGGCGCGACGACGGCCGGACGTGCCGGCGCTGGGGTTCGCCATCGCGCTTCTCAGTGTGTGCGCCGGGCTGCTCCTCGCGCAGCCGGACGTGGGTCAGGCGGCGCTGCTCGCGGCGATCTGGGGCGCAATGTTCGTTCTTGCCGGGCACCGTCTGATGCACGCGTTCGTGCTGGCGGGCATCGGCGCCGGCGGCCTGGTTGCGGCTTACGTGTCGCTCGAGCACGTCCGGCGGCGCATCGACAGGTTCCTCGATCCTGCGTCTGGCGACAACTACCAGCTTGAACGGGCGCTGCAATCGTTCAGCGAGGGCGGATTGCTCGGTCGCGGCCCCGGCGAGGGAACGGTGAAATCTGTGCTGCCCGACGCGCACACCGATTTCATCTTCGCGGTCATCGGCGAGGAGTATGGCGCCATCGCCTGCCTCGTGCTCATCGCCTTGTTCGGGGCGATCCTGGTCAGGGCGCTGCAACGCGCACTTGAGGAACCGGATGCTTTCGTGCGTCTGGCCGTCATGGGCCTTGCGCTGCTGATCACGCTGCAGGCCGCGATCAACATGAGCGTCAACGTCGGGCTGCTGCCCACCAAGGGAATGACGCTTCCCTTGATCTCATCGGGCGGGTCGTCGGGCTTGGCCTCGTCGCTGGGCCTCGGATTCATGCTCGCATTGATGCGACGGCGGCCCGATGCGCGGCTCGCGAAAATGCCGCAAGTGCGCGCCAAAGTTCACCCGTTCGAGGTCTAGGGGAGAGCGGATTGGCGCAGAATGGCGAAGTGAGGCCGATGATCCTGCTGGCTGCCGGGGGGACCGGCGGCCACCTGTTCCCGGCCTTTGCCCTCGCCGAGGAACTCGGCCGGCGGGGATTTGTCGTCGATCTGGCGACCGACATGCGGGGCGACCGGTACGGCACAGGCTTTCCGGCCAGGACGGTTCACCGGGTCCCCTCGGCGACGCTCGCCGGTCGCTCGCCGATCGCGGCCGCGAAGACGGCGTTCACGCTTCTCGAGGGGATCAGGGTCGCGCGCCGGGTCTTGCGGGACACACAGCCCGCCGCCGTCGTCGGTTTCGGGGGCTATCCGACGTTTCCGCCCGTGCTGGCGGCGCGGCTCAAGCGCATCCCTGCGGCCCTGCACGAACAGAATGCGGTGCTCGGGCGCGCCAACAGGATGCTTGCGCGACATGTCGACGTCATCGCAACCTCGTTCGAGCGCACCACGCATGTCGACGGAGATCTCGCCAGGAAGGCGAAGGTCACCGGCAATCCCGTGCGCACGGCGGTGCTCGAGCAAGCGCAGCGACCCTACAAGGCTTCCGGCCCCGATGCGCCATTCCCGTTGCTGATTTTCGGCGGCAGCCAAGGCGCAAGCTTCTTTGCGGAGGCCCTTCCCTCCGCACTCGCCCTGCTGGCGCCCGCGCTCAAGCGGCGGCTCGTGGTGGTGCAGCAGGCGCGCGAGGAAGATGCCGAGCGAGTGCGCAGTGCCTATGCGCAAGGCGGCATCAGCGCCGAGGTGCAGACCTTTTTTCGCGACCTGCCCAGGCGCATGGCGGATGCCCAGCTCGTGATCGGCCGCGCGGGCGCTTCCACCATCGCCGAGCTGACAGTGATCGGACGACCGGCAATCCTCGTGCCGTTGCCGCATGCCGTCGACAACGATCAGCTCAACAACGCGCAGCGGCTTGCCGAATCGGGGGGGTGCTGGTGTATCGAGCAGAAGAACGCCGGGCCCGAGCGACTGGCGCGCGAGATCGCGGCGCTGATGGAAGCACCTGACCGGCGCGAGGCGATGGCCAAGGCCGCCAGATCGCAGGGTCGGCCCGATGCCGTAGAGCGCCTCGCCGATCTGGTCGAGGACCTCGCGGTGCGCCGCAACGACAGGATAGCACCTCATGCAGATGCCCGGTGAACTCGGTACCTTCCACATCCTCGGCATCGGGGGAATTGGGATGAGTGCGATTGCCGAGATCCTGCGCGCCAAAGGCTACGCGGTTCAGGGCAGCGACCAGCGGGAGAGCGCCAACGTCAAGCGGCTCAGAGCGAAGGGCATACGCGTATTCGTCGGCCACGATCCGATCAATCTCGTCGGCGCCCGGTATGTCGTCATTTCATCCGCCGTGAAGCCGGGGAATCCCGAGCTCGAGGGTGCGCGCGCAAAGGGGCTTCCGATCATCCGGCGTGCGGAAATCCTCGCCGAGCTGATGCGGCTTTATTCGACAATTTCCGTGACCGGAACCCACGGCAAGACGACGACCACATCGCTCATCGCGCACATCCTGCGTGACAGCGGGCTCGAGCCGACGGTGATCACCGGCGGCATCATCAACGACTGGGGCTCGAATGCCCGTCTCGGTGCGGGGCCGTGGATGGTTGTCGAGGCGGACGAATCCGACGGCACGTTCATCAAGATCCCGACGCAGATCGGCGTCGTCACAAACATCGATCCGGAGCATCTCGATTATTTCGGCTCCGTGGCGGCCATGCATGCGGCCTATGAGACGTTCTTTCGCAATATTCCGTTTTATGGCCTTGCGGTCACGTGTGTGGATCATCCGGTCGCGCGTGAGATGATCGAGAGGCTCGAATTGCGCCGGGACGGGCGGCGCCTGCTCACCTATGGGGTGTCGCCCGGCGCTGATCTGCGCCTCGAAGCGGTGCGGCTCGAGGGGCGCAATACCTACTTCGACGCCACGCTCGGGTCCCGCGTTGCCGGTGGGGCGCGCAGACTTGACGGATGGATGGTGCCGATCCCGGGCCACCACAACGCGCTCAACGCCCTCGCGGCCATCGCCGTTTGCGCGCAAACGGGGCTGCCGGACGAGGCCATACGCGCTTCGCTCGCAAGGTTTTCCGGCGTCAAGCGGCGATTTCAACCGACGGGAAGCTGGAACGGCGTCGAGATCTTCGACGATTATGGTCACCATCCGACCGAGATCGAGGCGGTGCTCAAGGCCGCTCGGGCCGGCACCCGCGGACGCGTCATTGCCGTGGTCGAACCGCACCGCTACACGCGCGTGCGCGACTTGTTCAGCGAGTTCAGCCGGTGCTTGAGCGATGCGGATGCGGTCATACTGACCCCGCTTTATTCGGCGGGCGAGACGCCGATCGAAGGCGTGAGCAGCGCGGCGCTTGCCGAGGCCGTGAGAAGAAGCGGTCACGCCTCGGTCACAACGGTTGCCAGCGAGAAGGCCCTGGCGAGCGCCGTCCGCCGGGTCGCGAGAGCCGGGGACATCGTGATCTGCTTCGGCGCGGGCAACTCCACCGAATGGGCGCACGCCCTGCCGGCTTGGCTTGAGGCGGAATCTAGCGGGGGCGAAGCGTGACGCGCGATCTCGTCGCCGACCTCAGAGCCTTGCTGCCGGGCCTGCGCGGAAGGCTCGTAGCGAATGCGATGCTTGCGGACATGACGTGGTTCCGCGTCGGTGGGCCGGCACAGGCACTCTTTGCGCCCGCCGACGCGGACGACCTTCAGTGCTTTCTCACGGCGCTTCCGGACGAGGTGCCCGTCACGGTCATCGGGCTTGGCTCGAACCTGCTTGTGCGGGACGGCGGGGTCGACGGCGTGGTGATCCGGCTCGGGCGAGGCTTCAGCGAGATCGAAGTCCAGGACGGGTGTCAGATTCGGGCCGGGGCCGGGGTTCCTGACGTGCGGGTGGCGCGCGCGGCGGCGGACGCCGGCATCGCGGGTCTTGAGTTCTACCGGGGGATTCCCGGTGGAATCGGCGGCGCCTTGCGCATGAACGCCGGAGCCCACGGCAGAGAGACCAAGGACGTGTTCGTTTCCGCGCGCGCGGTCGATCGCAAGGGCACCGTTCACACGCTGTCCCGAGACGACATGAAGTTCAGCTACCGACGTTGCGGCATTCCGGCAGATTGGATTTTCGTCGATGCGCTTTTTCAGGGCGCGCCCGGGGAGCGCTCGACGATCCTTCGCATGATGGATGACGTTGCGACTTACCGCGAGCAGAACCAGCCGATCAAGGAAAGGACCGGCGGGTCGACCTTCAAGAACCCGCCTGGGCATTCGGCGTGGAAGCTCATCGACCAGGCAGGCCTGCGCGGCTTCAGGATCGGCGGAGCCAAGGTTTCTGAGATGCAT
>CAYWBX010000006.1:0-8192 GCA_964456015.1 uncultured Hyphomicrobiaceae bacterium
CCCGCCTGCGCCTTTCGGCGGTCGCGCCCGGACCGCGGCCTCGTTCGGCTCGGTCCCCCAGCCGGGACGGGACGGCATCAGGAGATGACCGTCCTTGATCTCTGGAACGTGCGTAAATAGCTCATGATCCCATTCCAGGCGGTCGATGTCGATCTCCATGATGCGCAGGTTCGGGACACAGGCGGCGAAGTGCGCGTTCATCATCGTGCACAGGTGGCCATAGAAATTGTGCGGCGCGACGTTCACCTCGTGCGCCTCGGCGAGGCTCGCGATCTTCATCGACTGCCACACCCCGTTCCAGGGCGTGTCGATGATGGCGACGTCCATGGCCTGCTCACGGAAGTAGGGCAGGAACTCGCGGATTCCGAGCAGCGTCTCGCAGGAGGAAATGGGGTGTGGGCTCTGGCGGCGAATGAGCCCCAGCGCCTCGGGCGCGTAGGTGTCGATCTCGACCCAGAACATGTCGAGGTCGCGGATGGCGCGCAGGATCTTGAGGTAGCCCTCGGTCGAGGCGTTGAAATTGCAGTCGAGCAGGATGTCGATGTCGGGACCAGCGCCGTCGCGAAACGCCTCGAGATGCATGCGCAGATTGCGCAACACATGACGATCGACGTTGCGCTCGGGATAGTTCGGCGAGCCGAACCCCGGTCGCCAGCCGCGCGGATTCCTCCTCTCTTCGTCGTAAATGAAGATGTTGGTCTTGAGCGCCGTGAAGCCCTTCTCGCGGACCTCGCGGCCCATGGCCTTGACGCCGTCGAGATCGGTGATGGCCGGCTTGTACCAGGTCGGATGGTTGATGCGCCATGTGGCGCAGTGCGACCAGTAGAGGCGGATGCGGTCGCGGATCTTGCCGCCGAGCAACTCGTAACAGGGCACGCCGAGCGCCTTCGCCTTGGCGTCGAGCAGCGCGTTCTCGATGGCGCCAAGAGCGAGCGCGACGACGCCGCCGGCGGCGGGCCGGGTCACCGAGTAGAGCTCGGCATAGATCCGCTCGTGCTCGCCGACCGGCTGGCCGATGATGCGCGCCGAGAGCCGCTCGATCGCCGTGCCAACCCCTGGGGCACCAAATCCCTCGTCGTACTCGCTCCACCCGACGACGCCGTCCTCGGTGACGACCTTGACGAAGTAGTAGTTCCGCCAGCCTGCATCGCAGGCGAGCGTCTCAATCGAACGGATGCGGAAACCGGCGGGCATGGAGACCTCCAAGCTGAGCGTCACGCGAGGCGGGAGCTGGTAGTGCGCCGCTCTGCCGGCGCCTTGTCAATGTTCCGCTGCCCTCACCGGTCGAAGGCAACGGGTGATCGCCGGTTGCCGCCGTCAGAACGGGCGACATCCGAAGCGCGCGGGGCGCGGCCGCCGCCGACCGGGCGGACAGGTCGGGCGAGACCGGATCACGTCAAAGGGCCGCCGTCGGACGCAGCCGGACGATTGCGCCCGGACCCGTTGTTGGGCGAGACCTGGCGCCAGGGCTTCTCGGTCGACTGCTCCCTGTCATAGAGCTTCGCGAGGAAGGCGAGGATGCGCGGGTCGCCGGGCGCCTGACGGTCGTGATGCCGGCGCTGCTCGTCCTGCGCCTTGCGCGCCCACTCCGGCGCGCCCGGCCGCTTGATGCGGCGGCCGCCGTAGATCAACACCGGCTTGTCGGGCGCTTCGAGATCGAGCTCGTCCAGGAAGCCCTCGCGAAGGGCATAAAAGGATTGCAGGATGGCGTCACGGACGAGCTGGCGCTCCTCGCCGGTGGCGTTGGGGTTCTTGCGCGGATCGAGCGTCTGCAGGGCGCGCCGCATGTCGTGCAGCGGTGCGAACGGGTAGAGACCGATGAGATCGTCCGTCTCGCCGACGTTGCCGTAGACCGTGCGCATGTTGTCGATGGTCTCGGACAGCGCGCAGAAGGCGGCGAGATACTGCGCCTGCGTCGGGGCTTCGAGCTGGGTGAAGGTGAACGTCGCCGACTTGGCCCGCAGGATGTCGCGCCACTCCTCCTTGAGCGCCGTGATGAACTGCTGACGCTTCTGGAAGACGTTGGCGAGATAGGCGGCGACCACGGTGACGAAGACGAGCGCCATGTCCTTCATATAGTCGTACAGGCTCGCAAAAAGCTTCGCCGCCGGTGTACCGGCAAGACCCGGCAAGACATCGGCCAGCTTGGCGGCGAGTGAGACCGCAAGCACGATCGCCAGCACCACATAGGTGCGGCGCAGCGTTCGATTGAGGGCGGCGCGGGTGATCGGTCGGGCTCGCTGATGCGGCGTGAACGAGACTGATGGAAGGGCGGCACGTCAGACTTCAGAGCAACTCGCTCGTCGAGGGATGGAGCATGGGACAGTATCCGGCCGAAAGTACGGCGACAATCGATCGCGGGGTCAGCACGTCGACGGGCGCGCCGGGCATCAGGGGCACAAGCCGGACGTAGCCGGCCGGCGACCACTCGAGCAGCTTCTCCGAAAGAACCAGAAAGGCTCGCCCGGCTTGCCGCAGCATGGCGCCCGAGGGGAGCGCCTCGGCGGTGGTCTGCCAGACGACCTTGGCGCCATCCGGTCCGACGCGCTCCCGATGCAGGACATCGTCCATTTCCCTGGCGGTCGCACGCCCTTCCCGACCGCGCAGGCGCGCCCAGAGCGTCGCAAACCACAGCGCATCCTGACGCCGGCATTCGAAGCAGGGACGGTGCCCCGCCGCCAGGGCGGTCGCCTCGTCGAGGAAGAAAAGCTCCGTATAGCGGTTGGGAGCCATGACCGTGCGCTTGCGGCCGTTGAACTCGAGCCGGCAGCTGATCCACTGGCGGCTCACCCACCGGCGCGCGCGGAGCCGGCGCTCGCCGTCGTGCAGCGCGCCACCCCGGTTGCCCATCATCAGACCGCGTTCGGGCGTGCTGATGATGTCTCCTTCCGGCGTCACTCGGTTCTGGAGGGACATGGTCGGATCTGCCATGGTCGAGCGGATCAGCGGAGGAGGCGAGCATGACGGAAGCGCGCATCGATGTGAAGATCGAGACCCGCGACGGGATCGGCGAGATCGCCAGCGTGACAATCGAAAATCGCAGTCGCCTCAATTGCGTCGGCACCCCGGAAGTGGTGGCGCTACGGCGGGCCTTCAGGGAGCTGTCGGAGCGCGAGCGGCTGCGGGCCGTGGTCCTGACTGGGGCAGGCGACAGGGCGTTCATCGGTGGCGCCGACCTCAACGAGCTCGGCGGGTTATGCGCCGACAGCGGGCGGCTCTACATCACGCGGCTGCATCTGGCGTGCAAGGCGATCCGCGAGTGTCCGGTCCCCGTGATCGCGCGGATCAACGGCTTCTGCCTCGGGGCCGGCCTCGAGATCGCGGCTAGCTGCGACATGCCGGTGGCGTCCGAGACTGCCGTCCTCGGAATGCCGGAGGTCCACATGGGGTTGCCGTCCGTGATCGAAGCTGCCCTCCTGCCGGGGCTCATCGGCTGGGGCAAGACCCGCGAAATCCTCATCACCGGCGAGACCTTCCCGGCGCGCGAGGCCCATGCGATGGGGCTCGTCGAGAAGGTCGTGGGCCCCGACGCCCTCGATGGCCACGTCGCACACTGGCTCGCCCTCATCGGGCGCGGCAGCCCGGCCGCCATTCGCTCGCAGAAGGCCCTGATCAACCGCTGGCAGCAGGTCTCGGTCGAGGAGGGCATCCAGGCCGGAATTAACGCACTTTCCGAGGCCTACGAGACAGGCGAGCCGCAGGCTGCCATCAAGGCGTTCTTCGAGGACAAGGCTCGCCGGAAGGCCGCGGCGAAGGGATGATCTCGACGCCGTCACACTCTCGACAGAAGCGGGCCATGTAGTTGCGGAACGGCGGGCAGGCCGGACGGGGGGAAGCGCAGATTGAGGCTGACATGGCGAGTCCGACAAGCGGCACCGTGATCATCGCCGCCGACACAGCCGTCACCGGAAGCATTCGCAGCTGCCAGACGGCAGAAGTGTTCGGCTACGTCGAGGGCGAGGTCACGGCGCGGAACGTGATCGTGCACGAAGGCGGGCGCGTGTTCGGCAAACTCAGAGCCGAAGCCGCCGAAGTGCACGGCGCGTTTCAGGGCCAGGCCCACATCAAGAACCTGATGCGGATCGGACGCACCGGCACCGTATCGGGAAACATCCGCTACGGGCAGCTCGCCATGGAGCTCGGCGGGGAACTCTCGGTGGAGGTCCGCAACATTCCGCCGACGCTCTTCGGGGACCTCGAGATCACCGTGCCGCGCGGCGGCGCGGTGGCGATCACGCTCGCCGATCTGACCGCCGTCGATCCCGACAGCACCGCGAGTGAGCTCGTCTACCGCGTCTCCAACGCGGTCGGCGGCTTTGTCGAAATCGCCGGGTCGGAGAACCGTCCCGCCGCCACCTTCACGCAGGCCGACCTCGAGGCCGCGCGCGTGTCGTTCCGGCACGATGGCAGCGCCGGCCGGACGGCTCGCTTCGACGTCGTCGTCGCCGATGCCTCCGGGGCGACGTCGGGGACACCGCAGACCGTCCAGGTCAGCGTGCAGTGAACATCCCGAGCGACGGCTTGCCCGGTGAGGCGTGCACCGCCTAGCATGGTGAAGGTGCCCGCAGAGAACCGGCTGCCGCGGCGCGCGACGCCGGCACCCGAGGGATGACGCCCATGATCACCAAATTCGACAGCTCCTATGTCGGCACCGTCGACATGGAGAACTGCGGCTATCTCGGTACCCCCATCAATGACCGCTGGTACTCGAACGAGGAACTCGCCGGCGCGCTCTACAAGGCCGAGGACTACGCGCGGACGATGGACCGGCTCGGCTACGACACATTCTGGATGGCCGAGCATCATTTCCAGCCGGAAGGAACCGAGTGCATCCCGAACCTGCTGATGATGGCGATGCACCTGTGCGGGATCACCAAGAACATCAAGATCGGCTGCGGCTTCAACGTCGTGCCGATGTGGCATCCCTTGCGGCTCGCCGAAGACTACGCGATGGCCGAGATTTTGACGCGGGGGCGAACGGTCTTCGGCGTGGCGCGCGGCTATCACACCCGCGAAGTCGAAACCTTCGGCGCGCCGCTCCTCGACCAGAACGCCAACCGCGAGATGTTCGAGGAGGGCTGCGACCTCATTTTCAAGGCCTTCAACAACGAACGCTTCTCGCACAAAGGAAAGTACTGGACCTGCCCGCCCGAGGTTCCCTATCGCGGCTACACGCTCAAGGAGATCACGCTGGTGCCCCGGCCGCTCAAGCGGCCGGTCGAATGCTGGCAGCCGATCCAGTCCGGCACGGACCGCGCCTTCGATTTCATGGCCAAGCACGGCATTCGTGGCGTCATCGGCGGGGGATCGGCCGAAGGTGGCGCTGTGCAGCGTCACATCGAGGGATTTCGGGCCGCCTACCGACGCCGCGGCATCGAGCTCGCGCCGGGCGAGCGCATGTCGATCGGCTATCAGTTCCACATCTCCTCGTCGCGCGAGCAGGCGATGAAGGAGGCCGCGCGCTACTATGAAGAGAACATGAAGATGTTCGGCGAGCTCCGGCTCGTGCGCGCGATCACCGACGAGCAGATCGCGGCGATGCGCGATCCGCGTCTTGTGCCGTCGACCAAGCTGCCACGCATCGAGGACGCGGTGAAGGCCGGCGGCTTCCTCGCCGGAACTCCCGACGACATCATCGAGCAGCTCAAGGCGACGGAAAAGGCGCTGCCCGGTCTCGAGCGCGTCTCGTGCTCGCTGGCGCTCGGCACACCGCTCTCGCTCGCGCTCGAACAACTCGAGCGGTTGGCCAAAGAGGTCATGCCGGCCTTCACGGGCCGCGCAAAGGCGAAGCCCGGCGCCGCAACGGCGGCCGAGTAGGCAGGCCCCGCAGGCAAGGCTCCGTCGCGGACGAAGGGTGCGCAGGCGCCATGCGCCGGGACGCATCGTCTTCCAATGGATGACGCGCAGAAGGACCGCTGGCCATGACCAAGCTCGAGGGGAAAGTTGCGGTCATCACCGGGGCCGCGCGGGGCATCGGCGAGGCTGCGGCGCGGCTCTTCGTGGCGGAAGGCGCCCGGGTCATGCTGGCCGACGTGCTCGCAGAGCCGCTCGCGGCGGTGGCCGCCTCGCTTGGCGAGGCCGCCTTCCGGGTCACCGACGTCAGCGACGAGGAGCAGTCGCGCCAGCTCTTCTCGGCGACGCTCGAGCGGTTCGGCTGGCTCGACATCGCCCTCCTCAATGCCGGGATCGAAGGCAGGACGCTGCCGATCGTCGACTATCCGGCCGAGATCTTCGACAAGGTGATGGCGGTCAACGTGCGCGGCGTGTGGCTCGGACTGAAGCACGCCATGCGGGCCATGTCGGGCACAGGCGGCTCGATCGTCATCACGTCCTCGACCTCGGGGATCCGGGCCACGCCGCACATGTCGGCTTACACGGCCTCGAAACATGCCGTGATCGGACTCATGCGCTCGGCGGCGATCGAGGGGGCCGCCGCCGGCATCCGGGTCAACACCGTCAATCCGGCGCCGATCGACACGCCGATGATGGCGTCGATCGAGGCGATGCGCGGCGTTGCGGGCCGCAACGACCGTCCGCTCGCCAAGGGAACGCCGCTCGGTCGCTACGGCACCCCGGAGGAAGTGGCGCGCATGATGCTGTTCCTTGCCAGCGACGATGCCATCTTCTGCACCGGCGGCGTGTACATGGTCGACGGCGGCGTTTCGGCCGGGCGGCCGGCTTGACGCCGCACCGGCAAAAAGGCGCTCGCAACGACGGAGACGGACCATCGCCCTTCCGCTGCACCGGGGGGCTGTGCAATGCTGCCAGAACCGCCCAACGTCACGGTTGGTTGCCCGCGCGGGTTGTTCGCGCGCGCGCCGAAGGAGGTGCTCCATGCCGCAGGATTCGCTGCCGGAAGGCCATCGCACACATGTCTCGACGCCGAGCGCCGCGGGCGGCGCTTACATGGCGGGCTTTGGCAACACCTTCGAGACCGAGGCGCTCCCCGGTGCGCTGCCGGTCGGGCGCAACTCGCCGCAGCGGTGCGCTTACGGCCTTTACGCCGAGCAGATCTCGGGCTCGCCGTTCACCGCGCCACGGGCCTCCAACGAACGCTCCTGGCTCTACCGAATCCGGCCGTCGGTGCGGCACTCGGGCAAGTTCCGCCGCCGGGACAACCGCCGGTGGCGAACCGCACCGTGCCTCGAATACGAGATGCCGCTCGGACAGCTCCGCTGGAACCCGACGCCGATCCCGTCGGAGCCCCTGTCGTTCGTCGATGGCATAGAGACCATGACGACCGCGGGCGATGCCGGAACGCAGACCGGCATGGCGGCGCACGTCTATCTCGCCACGCGCTCGATGACCGACGAAGTTTTCTGGAATGCGGACGGCGAGATGCTGATCGTGCTGCAGCATGAGCGGCTGCGCTTCTTCACCGAGTTCGGCATCATCGACGCGGAGCCGGGCGAAATCGTCGTCATCCCGCGCGGCATCAAGTTCCGCGTCGAGCTTCCCGGCGGTCCGGCGCGCGGCTACATCTGCGAGAATTACGGCGGCGCCTTCACGCTGCCCGAGCGCGGCCCCATCGGCGCCAACTGTCTCGCCAATGCGCGCGATTTCCTTGCCCCCGTCGCTGCGTTCGAAGACAAGGAGACACCGCACAGGCTCATCGTGAAATGGGGCGGCGCGCTCTGGGAGACGATGCTCGGCCATTCGCCCCTCGATGTCGTCGCCTGGCACGGCAACTACGCGCCCTACAAGTACGATCTGAGGCGGTACAATGCCGTCGGATCGATCTCGTTCGATCATCCCGATCCGTCGATCTTCGCCGTCCTCTCCGCGCCGTCGGAGACGCCCGGGACCTCGAACGTCGACTTCGTCATCTTTCCGGAGCGCTGGATGGTTGCCGAGGATACCTTCCGGCCGCCCTGGTACCACCGCAACATCATGTCGGAGTTCATGGGGCTCATCTACGGCGTCTATGACGCAAAGCCGGAAGGCTTCGTGCCGGGCGGCATGAGCCTGCACAACCAAATGCTGCCGCACGGGCCCGACACGCAGGCCTTCGAGCACGCCACGAAGGCCGAGCTCAAGCCGGTGAAGCTCACCGGCACGCTGGCCTTCATGTTCGAGACGCGGTTCCCGCAGCGCGTGACGAAACACGCCGCCGAGCTCGCGACGCTTCAGCCCGACTATCCCGCATGCTGGTCGGGCCTCGAGAAGCGCTTCGATCCGAAACGGCGCTAGAG
>CAYWBX010000006.1:8202-10548 GCA_964456015.1 uncultured Hyphomicrobiaceae bacterium
GTTCGGGCCGTCCGGTCGTGGCCAAACCGGCACCCGGCTGGCGCGCCCGGTCAGCCACGCACCAGCCAGACGATCAGCACGCCGGCGGCAACCGCAATCGCGCCGGAAAGCCGCAGCGTCGCATCAGGCATGGCGGCTGCGACAGCGAGCAGGCGGCGGCCGAGCCCCGGAAATCCCGCCCACAGCACGCCCTCGATGACGAGAACGAGGCCGATGGCGACGAAGAGATCGCTCATCGCTGCGGCTGAGCCGGCTGCTGCGGCCGATTGAAATACCGGAAGAAGGGGCTGTCGGGAGAGAGGACCATCCGGGTGTCGCCCTTCGTAAAGCTCTGCTCGTAGGCCTGCATCGACCTATAGAAGCTCGAGAACTCAGGGTCGCGGGCGTACGCCTCGGCCAGGATGCGGGTCTTCTCGGCATCGCCCTGACCGCGCAGTTCCTCCGCCTTCTTGTTGGCCTCGCCGAGGATGATCTGCACGTCGCGGTCGGCCCGCGAACGGATCGACTGAGCAAGCTGCGTGCCTTGCGCGCGCAGGTCGGCCGCTTCACGCTGACGCTCGGTCTTCATGCGACCAAAGACGGCCTCCATGGTCTCGCGCGGCAGCTCGACCCTGGAAAGACGGACATCGACGACCGTGATCCCGAGCGCCTGCGTCTCGCGATTGACCTCCTCCTGGATCTTCTCCATCAGGCGGGCGCGATCGGTGTTGATGATCTGCGTCGTCGTCGCACCGGAGAGAACGGACCGGACCCGATCGTTGACGATGCGCTCGAGCGTCTGGTTGGCGGCGCGCGGGTTGTTCAAGGCCTGATAGAAGCGCAGCGGCTCGGTGATCCGGTAGCGCGTAAAGGCATCGACGACGAGATTCTTCTGATCCGAGGCGAGCACGGTCTGCGGACGCAGATCGTTGTCGAGGACGCGCTTGTCGATCAGCGTCACGGTCTCGATGAACGGCCACTTGAAATAGAGCCCCGGCAGCTCGATCGGCTCGCGGACGAGGCGACCGAATTGGAAGACCAGCGCGTGGCTCGTTTGGGGAACGATGAATGCGGCGTTCAGGCCGACGAATGCGGCAGCAAGAACCAAGATGCCGAGACCGAAGCGGATATTGCTCTTCATGGGGAAAGGCTCACTCGCTCATGGTCACTGCTTGGTCTGCGCGCCGGACCGGCGCGAAAGCTCGTTCAACGGCAGGTAAGGCACGACGCCGCTGCCGCCCGGGGACTTGTCAATGATGATCTTGTCGGTGCTGCCCATGATCCGTTCCATGGTCTCCAGGAACATGCGCTCGCGCGTGACGTCCGGCGCCTTTCTGTATTCTTCGTAGACCTGACGGAAGCGCGCGGCGGCGCCCTGCGCCTCCGAAATGGTCCGCTTCTGATAGGCCTCGGCCTCGAGCGTGATCTTCTCGGCCTGGCCCTTGGCTTCGGGCACGACCTTGCTGGCGTGCGTCTGCGCCTCGTTCTGGAGGCGATCGCGGTCCTGGACCGCTGCCTGCACGTCGGTGAACGCCGCGAGAACTTCCGGCGGCGGGCCGATCCGCGTCATGATCACGCGGTCGATGACGACGCCGGCCCCGTATTGATCGAGGTTGACCTGCATGACCCTGCGCACTTCGTCCAGGATCTCCGACTGGGACGACGCGGCGGCGGCGGCCGCGGCGCTGGGTGTGGCCGCCGGCGCGACGCCCGGCTGCGTCTGCACCGGCGGAATCTCGCTCGGCAGGACGTTGCGCAGCGGTCGTTTGCCGATGACCTCGCGCATGGCGCTCTCCGCCACGGCGCGGATGCTTCCTTCGGGGTTCTGGATGTTAAAGACGAAATCCTCAGGCCGCTGGGGCGAAATGCGCCACTGCACCGAGTAGCCGATATCGACGATGTTCTCATCCGCGGTGAGGTTGAGGCTGTCGGAGACCTGATTCGCGGCGGAACGGCGCAAATCGACCGGCGCCGTGCCGAGCTCGATGGTCTTGACGTCGGTCACCGGCAGCTTGACGACCGAGCCAATCGGATAAGGCCAGTTGTAGTTCAGGCCTTCGCCCGTGCGCCCGACGAACTTTCCAAAGACAAGGTTTAACGCCACCTCGTTGGTCTTCACGGTGTAAAATCCCGAGGCCCCCCAGATGGCCAGCGCCGCGAGAATGATCAGCCCGATGGCCGATCCGGACAGACCGCTGCCGCCAGGCATGACCTGCTTCAGACGATCCTGACTGCGCTTCAGCAACTCCTCGATGTCCGGCTGATTGCCGCCACCGCCGCCGCCGGAAGGCCCTTGGCCCCACGGACCGCCACCGCTCTTCCAGCCGCCACCGCCGCCGCCTTGATTACTCCAGGGCATGAAGTCCT
>CAYWBX010000006.1:10558-18218 GCA_964456015.1 uncultured Hyphomicrobiaceae bacterium
TCATTCGATCATGTTCGCCCGCCGAAGCATCCGCAAAAAAGGAGCGCCACGGGCCGGCCTCACGCCGGTCCTACAGCACCGCCCCACAAAGGCCTCGCGTCACGGGAAATTCTTCCAGCCATGCCGTTATATGCCAACGGCTCGCAGGTGCGCAAACATTGAACAGGGAGATAGCGCACCGGGGGACAGGTTCAAGCGCCACGGATCCATTCGATGGTTTCCGAGGGACTGGAACACGGCCAGCGTCAGCCGCGATCGCACTGAGGGGCGGGCCTCGATTTTCTGGCAAAGGGCGGAGGACCGATCGATACCCGGAACTTTCCTTAAGGATCTTTGCTTCCGGGTCCAACGGTCGGTCATTTCCTCATCCCATTGGAGAAGCCTCGCCACTACGGGCCCCGGCCCCAAAGCTCTCCCAGGCACCCGCGTCAAATCAGCAGTCGAGAGCTACGCGTCGGCCGGGCCGGCCTGACTGCGCGGCGGCCTGCGGCACGATCCGCCCGTTGCGCTCACGCCGAACGTGCCATGAGCCTTAAAGCCGCCTCGCGCGCCGGGCGAGGCATCTGTGGCGACGTCTTCAAACGCCGCCTCATGCCGGGGCGACCCGCACCACGACCCCCTCGACGTCCTGCGCGTGAACGGCGAGGTCGGGCCGTTCCCCGGCGAGCCGGCGAGCCAAGGCATACCCTTCCGTGAAATGGGCAAGATAGGGTTCGCCGCCCGTTGCGCCGCCGTCGGCGGCTTCCGCGCCTAGCAGCGAGGCATACGCCGCCGACCAGGCTGCAAGGTCGTCCTGCAGGGCCTTCGAAAGTCCGAGGTCGGCGGGCGCGATGTATCCGAGATTGTCGGCGTCCATGGCGAAGAGCGGCGCCTCACCGAGCGTGGCCAAGACGCGAATCGAGCGCACGCGCGCCGGATCGGCGCGCAAGGGAGCGGAACGGGGCTCGTCCGGCTCGCCATGCGCCGTCTCCCGGCCGCCCATCGCTGCCCAAAGCGTGTGCGAGACGTAGCCTGCGAACGCGAGCATGCCGGAGGCCGCAAGCGCCAAGACCAGCGCCGACGTGTCCCGCCAGGGCGTCAGAACGCCTCGCTCAGCCGCCCACACAACCGCCGCCGTAGCCGTCGCGTAGAGCACGAAGGCATTGACGGTTTGCCGACGCGCGTTCGGGGGCTTGCCGTCCCGATCGACATATCTCGGTCCGATCCAGGCGATGAACAGCGCCTGCGCCAGGCTGGCGGCCAGGAAGAGTCCGGCCGCAACCTCGCTCAGGAGGAGAAGCGATAAACCGCTGGCGAAGACGAGACCGGCGAGGCCGATCGACCAGACCGTCTGCAGCCTCTCCGAGCGTGCCTCGTCGCCATGACCGAGCTGCTCGAGGGCGCTGTCGACGAGGCGCGATACGCCGATCGCGCGCACCAGCAGGCACCCGGCGAAGATATAGAAGGCGCCGACGAGACGCAGGGCAATTTCGGCGATGCTCATGCGTTCGTCGGGACCTGGGCAAGAGTGTTCCTTATGACGGGCCGGAGGCGGCGGGCAACCTTCGGCCGAGCGATCCATCGCTGCAACGGCGTCGCTTCGCCGCAGAGGCGTCGGCCGCAAGCCCCCTTCGCGCGATGCGGCTTCCGGCAGCGGCCCGGCCCTGCTAGCCTCGCACGAACCTATCCCTGAGATGGAGACTCCCATGGCGCCGCTCGACATGAAGCCCAATGAGCTCGAGCCCTACTGGCTGCCGTTCACGCCCAACCGGTCGTTCAAGAGAAAGCCGCGCCTCTTCTCGGGCGCCAAGGACATGCACTACGTGACGCCCGATGGCCGCAAGGTGATCGACGCCACCTCCGGCCTCTTCTGCGTCAATGCCGGTCACGGCCGCGAGAAGATCGTCAAGGCTATCCAGCAGGCTGCCGCCACGCTCGATTTCTCGCCGCCCTTCCAGTACGCGCATCCCAAGGTGTTCGAGCTCTCCTCGCGCCTCACGCTGCTCGCGCCGGGCGATCTCGACTACTGCCTTTTCGCCAACTCCGGCAGCGAGGCGGTCGACACGGCGCTCAAAGTGGCGCTTGCCTACCATCGCAACCGCGGCGAAGGACAGAGGACGCGCTTCATCGGCCGCGAGCGCGGCTATCACGGAGTCGGCTTCGGCGGCCTCTCGGTGGGCGGCATGGTCGCCAACCGCAAGATGTTCGGCAACATGCTCTATGGCGTCGACCATCTGCCAACGACTTACAACCGCGGCAAGCAGGCCTTCTCCAAGCAGGAGCCCGATTGGGGCGCTGAGCTCGCCGACGACCTGTTGCGGCTCATCGCGCTGCACGATGCTTCGACAATCGCGGCCGTGATCGTGGAGCCAGTTGCCGGCTCGACCGGATGCCTGCCGCCGCCCAAAGGCTATCTCGAGCGGCTGCGCAAGATCACCGAGGAGCACGGCATTCTGCTCATCTTCGATGAGGTCATCACCGGCTTCGGCCGCCTCGGCCATTGCTTCGCGGCCGAGCGCTACGGCATCGTCCCCGACATGATCACGTTCGCCAAAGGCGTGACCAATGCGGCCGTGCCCATGTCGGGCGTGCTCGTGCGCAAGGGCATCTACGAGGCCCACATGAACGGGCCTGAGCACCTCGTCGAGCTGTTCCACGGTTACACATATTCAGGCCATCCGCTCGCAGTGGCGGCCGGCCTCGCCACACTCGACATCTATCGGGAGGAGGGTCTCTTCGAGCGCGCGAGAGCGATGCAGGAAACCTTTGCCGACGCCATGATGAGCCTCAAGGGCGCACCCAACGTGGTCGACATTCGCCCGATCGGGATGATCTGCGGCATCGACCTGGAGCCGATTGCGGGCAAGCCCGGCCTGCGCGGCTACAACGCAATCGAGTCGATGTTCCACGACCACGACCTCTACTGCCGCGTCACCAGCGACACCCTGGTCGTGGCGCCGCCGCTGATCGCGAGCGAGCGGGACATCGCGGACATCACCGACCGGATCAGGACGGTGCTCAAGGCCGTCGCCTGAGCGCAGGGAAGCGGGGAAGCGGGCGCAGACTTGGCGCGGCGGCGCGAGCGATTCGCACCGCCGCTGCGTGTTGCCTCGCTCAGGCGGCTTTCGGGGACCTCGGCGCCAGCCCGCGCGCCCCATTCGCCTCTCACGCACCAGATATCTGTTGACATCCCGCGCGCATCAATTGCGCCGACGGACCGGCCCGGCACACGCTTTTCGCATCGATTCCAAGCCGGTGGCGAGACCGATGAGCGCACAGCAAGCCATGCCCCAATCCCAGACTGCCGCACCCGCCAAGCCGATCCGGCGCAAGGCGGCCGGGCGGGACCTGCTCGTGCAGATCACGATACCGCTGGTCGCGATGTCGCTGACCCTGGCCCTGCACATGCACGCCGGACTGTCGATCGCGCTCGCCATGCTGATGTCGCTGCTCGCCTGCGGCTCGCTGGCGCTCGCCCACATCGTCCATCAGCGCGGCCTCGTCATCCGCGCCCTCAGGGCCGAGCTGGCCCGCCTGCAACGGGCGGCGCACCCCACCAGCGCTCAGCCTGCGGCGCTGGCCGATGACGCGGGAGAGCGCAGACCCATGTCCGTGATCGCGCCGCCACCGACGATGCCGGAGCGTCGAGACGCCTCGCTCGATGGAAGCGGCGCTCCGCCCGCGACCGGCGCCGCGCCGGCGCAGGCCTTCGAGGCCGCACGCGACTCGCTCAGACACCTTGACCCAATGCCCGGCCAGCAGGCGGCGCCCGCGTCAGGTACCGACATCACGGTGCCTGTGCTGGGATCGAGCCTGAAGCCAAACGCTGGTCTCGAAGCGCCTCCCCCCCTGCCGGCGATCACAGGGTCTCCCTTGGCACCGGCGGCGCCCGATCGCCGAGCGCACGGCGACGCGGCCAGGCCAGACAGTCTGCCGTTCCAGTTGCCGGGCGTCCCGCTCGAGGGTCCGGTCGCCGCCCAACCCGCCGCTCCACAATCGCAGCCGCAGATGACGGCACGGGAGGGGGGTGGACCCGTCGCACCCAAGGATGACCGCGCGGAGGCGGCCCTCCTCGTCGACCCCGCCTCCAGGATTCATGTCGACTCGAGCGATCGGGTCATGGCCACGTATTGGGCCGTGCGCCCGGGCCTTGCGCCGGCGGCCGACCTGCCGGCGGGACGCGATGCCGCCCCCGCCGATGCATCGCCACGGATCACGGGGACGGGCGTCGCCGCGGCGCCTGCACCCGCTGTGCGCGCGCCGGCCGCGCCGGCGATCGACAGCGTGGACGCGGCAGAGCTGGCGGCCATGCAGAGCTTCATCAAGCAGCTGTCCGCTCAGCTCAATCCGCCGAAGGAGCCCGCTGGAGGCGCGGGGCGAGCCGAAGCCGCGACGCGCGAAGCGATCGGTGCCGCCTCGGACCCGCTGCAGACCTCGGTCGACGCCCTGCGCGCGACGGCCGATACCCTCAGAGCCGCAAGGCAGCAGCCTCCCCGCGAACTTCACCGGCGCGCCCAAGTGGGGGACCCAGCCGATGGTTCCCCGGCGACATCCTCAGCCACCGAGACCCCGAGCCGGAACGAGGGCGTCGGCCCAGCAGCACAATCGCCGCCAAGCCGATCCCGCATCGCGGACATCCGGGAGGCCATCGCGGCGGACAGGCTCGATCTGCTGCTCGATCCGATCCTCGGCCTCGGCGACCGCAAGGCCCGCCACTTCGAGGTGTCGGTGCGCGTGCGCACCGGCGACGGGCAGGCGCTCGATGCCGAGGCCGTCGCCAGCATGGCGCCCGGAGCCGGCCTCGTCCCGCAACTCGACGCCGCCAAGCTGTCCCGCTCGGTGCGCGTTGCCGGTCGTCTCCAGGCGCGGGGGAACAACGCCTCGCTCTTTTCGACGCTTGCGCTCGAGTCCCTGTCGGAGGGATCATTCCTCGACAGCTTAGATACCGTTCTGACCGGCCAACGGCCCCTGCTGCGGCGCTTGGTATTGTCGTTCGCGCAAAGCGACGTTCGCCGGTTCGGCGAGCGGCACTGGGACGCGGTCGCCAGGCTCGCCGAGAGCGGGCTCCGGCTGGCACTCGAGCACGTTACCGACCTCGATATGGATTTCGAAAGCTTGCATGAGCACGGCTTCGATTTCGTCAAGCTGGACGCCGACGTCTTCCTCAAAGGCCTGCCGTTGGCCGACGGCGTGCTGCCGGCCTCCGACATCTGCCGGCACTTTTCGGATCACGGGCTCGCCGTCATCGTCGGCCACATCGAGGACGAGGAAAAGCTGGTGCGGATCCTCGGCTTCGGCGTGCTCTTCGGCCAGGGGACGCTGTTCGGCGGGCCGCGCGCCGTGGCAGTCGACGCCTCGGACCCTCCCCGCACGGCGGCCGCCTGAACGCGCCGCTTGCGGATCACGGCCGCGACGACGTTTCCGCTTCCCGGGTCGAGACCGGGACAGCGGCGCGACATGGCGACCGGGCATGCAGCCTCCCTTGGGGCAAGGCCGGCAGGACGGCCGGGCGGCGTTCCGGCGATCCCCGCCGCCGCCGCGCCGGTGCGTCCAGTTGCTCCGCCGGCCTTGATTCCGGCCCGGTCGATCCGCCCGCTCTGCGACGAACCGGGACGAGCGGGCATTGACCATCAGCCTCCCCCTCCTTAAGTCACCGCCGATGGCCAAGCTCACAATCGTCACGGTTCCAGACCCAATCCTGCGCAAGGCCGCGCTTCCCGTCGAGCGCGTCGACGATACCCTGCGCCGCCTCGCCGACGACATGCTCGAGACGATGTATGCAGCCCCTGGGGTCGGACTTGCGGCGCCACAGGTCGGCGTCTCGCGGCGCCTCGTCGTGCTCGACGTCTCGGCGAAGGAGGACGAGCGCCAGCCGATGGTGCTCATCAATCCCAAGATCGTGGCGCTCGGCGAGGAGCGGCGCGTCTATGAAGAAGGCTGCCTCTCCATTCCGGACGTCAAGGTCGAGATCGAACGGCCGGCGTCGCTCACCGTCGCGTTTCTCGATCGTGACGGACGGCCGCAGGAGATGGCGGCGGACGGCCTCCTCGCAACCGTCATCCAGCACGAGGTGGATCACCTCGACGGACGGCTGATCATCGACTTCCTGTCCCGGCTCAAGCGCGACATGATCGTGCGGAAGCTGAAGAAGGCTGCCAAGTCGGAGCAGACGGCCTGAGCGCCAAGGACGGCTTGGATGCTTCGCATCGTCTTCATGGGCACGCCCGAGTTCGCGGTCCCGACGCTTGCCGAGATCGCCGGCGCCGGGCACGAGATCTTGGCCGTCTACACGCGAGCGCCGAGCGCCGCCGGACGAGGCCTCGGCGAGCGCAAGTCGGCGGTGCATGTCTGGGCCGAAGCGCACGGCATTCCGGTCCTGACGCCGCGGACGCTGCGCGATCCCGAAGAGCAGGAGCGCCTGCGCGCGTTCTCAGCCGATGTCGCAGTCGTCGTCGCCTACGGGCTCATCCTGCCGAAGCCGGTGCTCGAGGCGCCGCGGTTCGGCTGTCTCAACCTCCATGGCAGCGCGTTGCCGCGCTGGCGCGGCGCAGCGCCGATCCAGCGCGCCATCATGGCCGGCGACCGGGAGACGGCCGTCATGGTCATGCAGATGGACGAGGGCCTCGATACCGGGCCGATCCGGCTCGCCGAACGGATCGCCATCGGACCGGACATGACCGCGGGCGAGTTGCACGACGTCATGGCGGAGCGCGGCGCCAGCCTGATGGTGCGCGCGCTTGGGGCACTCGAACGGGGCACGCTGACGTCGACGCCGCAGCCAACGGAAGGCGTCACCTACGCGCCGAAGATCGACAAGTCCGAGACACGGATCGACTTCCGGCGTCCGGCGGACGCCGTCCACAACCACATCCGCGGGCTTTCGCCCTCGCCGGGCGCCTGGTTCGAGGCGGGGCCGCACGGCCGCCGGGAGCGGATCAAGGTGCTCCGCGCAAAGCTCGCCGAGGGACACGGCGAGCCCGGCACGGTGCTCGACGACTGTCTGACGATCGCCTGCCGGACAGGCGCCGTCCGGCTTCTCGAGTTGCAGCGCGCGGGCAAGCGGCCGACCTCAGCGGCTGAGTTCCTGCGCGGATTTCCCCTCCCGCGCGGGTCGGCGGTGTGAGACGCGGCCGCACGCCGTGCCGTCGGTCCGTTGAGCACCCGGGACGCGCGCTTGAGGCTAACCGATCGGGCGCAGCCGCGTCGCCGGCTCGTACTGGGGCTCAAGACGGTTCCCGTGCCGATGCACCAGCCGCCATTCCCCTCCCTCGCGCCGGAAAATGTGCGTGACGCGGTTGGTCCAGCCGGTAACCCCTTCGACGCCCGCCATGCGTTGATCGGAGTAGGTCTCGATGTCCGTGGTGAAGAACATATCGCCGGCGACAACCGTCGAAACATTCTGGTAGCTGACACGTCCGCCCTTGAACTGCCGGCCGGCCCAGTCCCATCGCCTTGAGACGCCATCCCACCCGCGCTCGTAGCCGCCCCAGCCGTAGAAGCTCGTCGCGTCAGGTCCGTGCGAGTAGAGCGCCTTGATGGCGCGAACGTCGCCGTTGGCGACGTCGGCCATGGCCCGGTGCAGGCGCTCGATGGCGGCACGGACCGAGGCATCCGTGATGGTCGGATCAATCGCAGGCAGCGTCATTGCGCCAACTCCCGTCCGGCAAGGTCGACCTGTCGC
>CAYWBX010000007.1:0-17685 GCA_964456015.1 uncultured Hyphomicrobiaceae bacterium
GGCGATCATCACGCGCTGGCGCATGCCGCCCGAGAGCTCGTGCGGATACTGGGCGAGGCGGCGCTCCGGCTCGGGGATGTTGACAAGCCGCAGCATTTCGAGGGCCCGAGTGGCAGCGTCCGCGCGCGAGACCTGCTGGTGCAGCACCACGGTTTCGCTGATCTGCCGGCCGATGGTGAGCACCGGATTGAGCGACGTCATCGGCTCCTGGAAGACCATCGAGATGTCGTTGCCGCGGATCTGGCGCATGTCGCGATCCGGGAGTTGCAACAGGTCGCGCCCGTCGAAGCGGATGGCGCCGGCGATCCGGCCGGGTGGCTCCGGAATGAGCCGCAGGATCGACATCGCCGTGACGGACTTGCCGCAGCCGGATTCCCCGACGATGGCGAGCGTCTCGCCGGCGCTGACCGAGAACGAGAGGCCATCGACGGCGCGGTTGACGCCATCGGGTGTGCGGAAATGCGTCTGCAGGTTTTCGACCTCGAGCAGCGCCATGGCTCAGAGCCTTTTTGCCATGCGCGGGTCGACGGCATCACGCAGGCCGTCGCCGAGAAGGTTGACGGCAAGCACGGTGAGCGACAGGAACACGGCCGGGAAGAAGATGATGTAGGGCTTGACCTGCCAGAGCGTGCGGCCGTCCGCCATGATGTTTCCCCAGGAGGGCGCGATGGTCGGAGGGACGCCGGCGCCGATGAAGGAGAGGATCGCCTCGGTGATCATCGCGGACGCGCAGATGTAGGTCGCCTGAACGGTGAGCGGGGCGACGGTGTTGGGCAGGATGTGGCGCAGGATGATGCGCGGCGTCGATGTGCCCGCGGCGATGGCCGCGTCGACGTAGGGCTGCTCGCGAAGCGTGAGCACGACGCCGCGCACCAGACGGGCGACGCGCGGAATCTCGGCCACCGTGATCGCCATCACGACGTTCTCGATGCTCGCCCGCGTGAGCGCCATCAACGCAATGGCGAGGAGAATGGAAGGGATCGACATCAACCCGTCCATCACCCGCATGATGACGCCGTCGGCCCAACGCAGAAAGCCCGAGGCGAGCCCGATGACGAGGCCGATGAGGGAGGCGAGGATCGCCACCGAGAAGCCGACGATGAGCGACACGCGGGCGCCGTAGATGCAGCGTGAGTAGATATCCTTGCCGAAGGCGTCGGTGCCGAACCAGTTCGCCGGCGAAGGCTCGCGGTTGCGCCGCGCGGGATTGAGGGCGTTCGGGTCGCCGGTCCCGAGGAACGGGGCGAAGACCGCCATGATCACCAGGAGGAGCAGGATGAAGCCGCCGACCGCCATGGTGGGGTGCCGGTAGACGAAGCCGGAAACGCCACGGCGCACCTTGACCGGCGGCAGGATGTCCGGAAGCGGCTCAGCCGCCTCGCCGGACGGAAGAGGCAGCGCGGTTTGCGGCAGCGATGTCGGCGTGGTCGCGGTCAATACTGGATCCTCGGGTCGAGCAGCGTGTAGAGGAGGTCAATCGCCAGATTGACGAGCACATAGACGAAAGAAAACATCAGAACGATGCCCTGAATGACGGGGTAGTCGCGCCGCACGATGGCGTCGATGGTGAGGCGGCCGAGTCCGGGAATGGCAAACACGCTCTCCGTTACGACGGCGCCGCCGATCAGCAGCGCAATGCCGATGCCGATGACCGTCACGATCGGCACGGCGGCATTCTTGAGCGCATGCAAGAAGAGCACGCTTCCCTGTCCCACGCCCTTGGCCTTGGCGGTGCGCACGTAGTCCTGCGAGAGAACCTCGAGCATCGTGGCGCGGGTGATGCGGGCGATCAGTGCGATGTAGACGAAACCAAGCGCGATCGCCGGAAGGATCAGGTTCTCGAGCCAGGGCCAGACGCCCTAGGCGAGCGGCGTGTAGCCCTGCACCGGCAGCAGATCCCATTGCAGGGCAAGCAGGTAGGCGAGCAGATAGCCCACGACGAACACGGGAACCGAGAACCCCGCAACGGCGAAAGCCATCAGGAGCCGGTCGATCCAGGTCCCGGCTTTCCAGGCGGCGATCACTCCCATCGGAATGGCGATGGACACGGCCAGGATCAAAGTGACGACCATCAGCGACAGCGTGGGCTCGAGGCGTTGCTGGATGAGCTCCGTGACCGGCAGCCCCGTGAACATCGACGTCCCAAGGTCGCCGTGCAGCAGCCGCCACGTCCATTCACCGAAGCGCACGAGAAACGGCCTATCGAGGCCGAGGCTCTTGCGAATCTTCTCGACGTCCTCGGGGCTCGCCTGATCGCCGGCGATCACGGCGGCCGGGTCCCCCGGCGCGATGTAGAGCAGCGAGAACACGAACAGCGCCACGATCCCCATCACAGGGATCGTGGCGAGCACGCGTCTCACGATGTAGGCGAGCAATGGTCACTCCCTCTCCGGGCGAGGTGAGGCGGAGAGGCGGACGTCCGCACCACCATCTGCGTTCAGGCCTTCTTGACGCCCCAGAACCAGGGCAGCGGGCCGGCTACAATGCCGTCGATGTTGCTCCGCCAAGCCTGGAACGAGTAGTAGAAGCCCGTCGGAATGAAGACGACATGATCCATGGCCGCCTTGTTGAGGCGGGCGATCACGGCCTTCTCCTCTTCGAGGGTCTTGGCCTCGAACCAGTTGGCGACTTCCTTCTCGACCTCGGGGCTGTCGGGCCAGCCGAACCAGGCCTTGTCGCCTGAAGCGCGGACCGCGATGTGGCCGGCCGGGTTCACGCAGTCGGCGCCGGCGTGCCAGGTGTGGAACATGCCCCAGCCGCCCTTGCCGGGCTCGTTCTTCGAGGCGCGGCGCTGGCCGACGGTCCCCCAATCGGTGGCGACGAAGTCCACGGCCATGCCGATCTTCTTCAGGAGGTCCGCGGTGATCTCGCCCATGGCCTTCAGTGCCGGCTGGTCCTGGGCGACGAGGCAGGTGACAGGCAGATCCTTGTAACCGGCTTCGGCCAGCAGCTTTTTAGCGCCTTCAATGTTGCGCGGGCCTTTGAGGGGTTCACCGCCGGCTTCGGTGTAGAGCGGCGTGCCGGGCGTGAAGAAGCTGGGAATGGGCTTCCACAGCTTGGTGTCGTCGCCCACCACGGCGCGCATGTAGTCTTCCTGCGACAGCGCCATCTGCACGGCGCGGCGCACGCGCACGTCGTTGAATGGCGGGTGCAGGTGGTTGAGGCGGAAGGCGCCGATGTTGCCCAAGGGATCGGCGATGTCGACTTTGACGTTGCGATTGCGGCGCAGCACCGGGACCAGGTCCGGGATGGGGCTCTCCCACCAGTCGATCTCGCCGTTCTGAAGCGCCGCCGAGGCAGTCGCGGGATCCGGCATGATGACCCACTCGATGCGGTCGACCTCGATGCGCTTGCCGCCGGCGTACCAGTTGGGCGGCTCATTGCGCGGCACGTAGTCCTTGTTCTTTTCGAAGGCGGCGAGCGCGCCGGGCTTCCAGTCGCCACGCACGAACTTCATCGGTCCGGAGCCGACATATTCCTCGATCTGCTTGAAGGGGTCGGTCTTGGCGATGCGCTCGGGCATGATGAAGCAGCAGGGCGTGCCCACCTTGGCCAATGCGTACTTGAGCTTCGGATAAGGCTTCGAAAGGACCCATTTGAAGGTGCGATCGTCGACGGCGACGAGTTCCTTCTGGATCGCCTTGAGCATGAGGCCCATGGCGTCGCGGTTCGACCACCGTGCGATCGAGGCAACGCAATCCTTGGCCGTCACTTTCTCGCCGTCATGCCACTTGAGGCCCTCGCGCAGCTTGAAGGTCCAGGTGAGGCCATCGGAGGAGACCTGCTCGCCCTCGACCATCTGCGGCTGCGGCTCAAGCTTGTCGTTGACGCCGTAGAGCATGTCCCAGACAAGTTGGGAGGCGTTGCGCACCACATACTGGGTCCCCCAAATCGGATCGAAGTTGGCAAGGTTCGCTTGCGGAACGAATTTCAGAACCTTGGCACCCTGAGCGATGGCCGGCGCAGAGAGGCCGCCGAGGGCGCTGATGGCGCCGGCGCTGGCAGTGGTCTTCAAGAAGCTGCGACGATCCATGGATTGGTCCTGCTCTTGCTGGTCGAGGCGCACGTAGGCCCCGAGATTTGGACGGATGACGAGGAGGCGCGGCCACCCAAGCCGTGTTTGGCTTTCGCCGGCGCCGCGCCATGGAGCTTTCCATCCTGCCTGAATTTCCGTCAAGCCGCTAATTCGGCCACAATGCCTCGAATTCCGGCGAAGTCGGACAGAGGGCGATGACGGAGGAACAGGCCGAGGCTTTCGCCCGGCTTGAGTGGCCGGTATGGTCCGGGCCTCGTCTTCGCCAGGATCGTGCGCTCAGCATGGAGCCCGCCCAATGGACCTGAAACTCATCCGCCTGGACATTGCAGACCACATCGCCGTGGTCACCATGGATAATCCCCCCGTGAATGCCCAGAATGCGCAGTTCAATGTCGAGATGGCCTACGCGTTCGACATGCTGAGCGACCGGAAGGATGTGCGGGTCGCCATTCTCACAGGTGCCGGGAAGGTGTTCTCGGCCGGGGCCGATCTCAAGTCGCGGCCCGACAGGTCGAAGGCGGGGGAGATCTGGCAGCACAACCGGCGCGCACGGGAAAGCTATCACGCCATCCGCGAGTGCACGAAGCCGGTGATCGCCGCAATCAACGGTGCCGCCCTGGGTGCGGGCCTGGCGGTGGCAGCTTCCTGCGACATTCTGCTCGCGGCCAACGAGGCCGTCCTCGGGCTGCCGGAGATCGACGTCGGTCTTCTCGGCGGCGGCAAGCATACCCAGCGGCTCTTTCCGCATTCGACGCTCCGGCGCATGATGCTGACGGGCTACCGGGTGCCGGGTCCTGAGCTCTACCGGCTCGGCGTGGTGGAGGCCTCGGTGCCGCGCGGCGAGCTCATGGGGCGCGCCTTCGAGATTGCGCGGGAGATCGCCGCCAAGAGCCCAGCCGCCATCCGGCTTGCCAAGCGAACGCTCAACACCATCGAGGACATGTCGCTCAGGGATGGTTACCGCTACGAGCAGTACATGACAACGGAGCTCGGCGAGCATCCAGACGCAGCTGAGGCGCAGGCTGCCTTCCGAGAGAAGCGTAAGCCCCGGTTCCAGGGCACGTGAGCAGGGAGAGAGGGCCTGTCACCAGGCCTGTCAGGTGCGCAGACTTGCGCAAATCGAGGCTGTCGCAGGGGTGCAGTTAGCTCTTGTTGGGCAGGGATCGATATGGTCTCCTTGGAGCCGAATTACAAATATAACGGGGAGATTACGCCGGATGCGCATCAAATGGGGCCAGGACATGGCCACGGGGGTTCTGTTCATCCTGGTCGGGATCGGCGCTCTGCTCACCATCTACTACTACGACAAGCTGTCGATGGGATCGGCCCAGCGGCCGGGCACAGGGGTGCTGCCCGCCATTTTGTCGTGGTGTCTTATCGGCACCGGCCTTTTCCTCTCGGTGAAGTCGATTGTCTTCTCTGACGAGCCGGTCACGAGGATGGCGTGGCGTCCGTTTTTGCTCGTGACGCTTGGCGTCGTTCTTTTTGGTCTGCTGATCGACGATTGGGGGCTCGTCGTGACCATGGTCATCTCGATGACCCTATGTGCGCTCGGCACTGTCGAAACGCGCTGGATCGAGTTCGCAATTTTCTCATTGATCATGATCGCCATTGGCTGGGGCATGTTCATCTGGTTGCTTGGCATGCCGATCAACACGTGGCCGACGAAGGCCGTGCCGTCATTCCTGTCCGCAGTCCTGCGCTGAGCGAGGGAGCATTCGGTCATGGAACTCGGCTCGCTCTTCTCGCATCTGGCGCTCGGCTTCTCGGTCGCCCTCTCTCTCAAGAACCTGTTCTGGTGCCTGATGGGCGCCATGATCGGGACGGCCATCGGCGTGCTGCCCGGGGTGGGTCCGGTTGCGACGATGGCCCTGTTGCTGCCGGTCACCTACTTCCTGACGCCTGAAGGCGCACTGATCATGCTCGCCGGCATCTACTACGGTGCGCAATATGGGGGGTCAACGACGGCGATCCTCGTCAATCTGCCTGGCGAGGCATCGGCGGTTGTGACTGCGCTCGACGGCCATGCCATGGCAAAGCAGGGCCGCGCAGGACCGGCGCTCGCCATTGCGGCGATTGGTTCATTCTTTGCCGGCACGATCGCGACGCTTCTGATCGTGCTCGCCGCTCCGCCGCTCACCAAACTCGCGCAGCAGTTTGCGCCGGCCGACTATTTCTCGCTGATGGTGCTCGGGCTGACGCTTGCGGTGGTGATGGCCTCCGGCTCCATTATCAAGGCCGTGGGGATGATCTTTCTCGGGATGCTGCTCGGGCTCATCGGCACGGATGTAAACACCGGTAACACGCGGTTCACTTTCGGCATTGGCGACCTCTTCGATGGGATTGGTTTCGTCATCGTGGCTATGGGCATATTTGGCATTGGCGAGATCGTGAGCAATCTCGGCAATACGGAACGCCGCGATCTCGTCTCCTCGAAGATCGCCGGCCTGATGCCGACGCGGGAGGACCTGCGCAAGAGCTTCATGCCCGTGCTGCGCGGTACGGGTCTCGGCAGCGTGCTCGGCATCCTGCCCGGCGGCGGCGCGGTTCTGGCATCGTTTGCGTCCTACTCAGTCGAAAAGAAAGTGTCGCCGACGCCGGAGCAGTTCGGAAAAGGCATGATCGAGGGCGTCGCGGGACCGGAGAGCGCCAACAATGCGGCCGCTCAGACGTCGTTCATCCCGATGCTGACGCTTGGCATTCCATCGAACGCCGTGATGGCGATGATGATCGGCGGCATGATGATCCACGGCATCGTGCCGGGTCCGCAGGTGATGGACCAGAAGCCCGGGCTGTTCTGGGGCATGATCGTGTCCATGTGGCTCGGGAACATGATGCTGCTGGTCTTGAACCTGCCGCTGATCGGCATCTGGGTGAAGATGCTGTTGGTGCCTTACAGGCTCCTGTCGATTGCGATCATGTTCTTCTGCTGCGTCGGCGTCTACAGTCTGAACAACCTGTCGACAGAAGTCCTGTTCATGGCCTTCTTCGGCGTGCTCGGCTACATCTTCATCAAGCTCGGATGCGAGCCGGCGCCGCTGCTGCTCGGCTATCTGCTCGGGCCGCTCATGGAGGTCTACATGCGACGGGCCATGCTGCTGTCGCGCGGCGATCCCTGGGTGTTTCTGCAAAGGCCGCTTTCGCTCGCATTCTTAATCATAGCAGTGCTCGTTCTGCTGTTCGTGATCCTGCCCAACGTGCGCAAGGCGCGAGAGCAGGCGTTCCAAGAGTAATGGCAAGCGCAGTCGGGCATGGCGGTGATATCACCTGCGACGGGCCGATTGTAGGCATGACCGTCGAGGAGTGATAAGAGGGCGTCATATCCAGCGATTTCATGAGGATCGAATGACGATGCGACGCCGCGACTTCCTTGGGGCTGCCGCCGGGGCCGCTCTGGCCGCCGGATTGACGCGTAAGGCCACCGCGCAAGGGGCGCAGAACTGGCCCGAGAAGCCGGTGAAGCTCATTCTTCCCTATGCGCCCGGCGGCGCGACGGACCTGATCGGGCGCCCCTGGGCGGAAAAGCTCAGCCAGGAGTTTAAGCAGCAGTTCGTGATCGAGAACCGCGGGGGCGCGTCGGGAATGATCGGTCTCGAAGCGGTCTCGAAATCCGCACCCGACGGCTACACCTTCCTGTTGACGCCGAATGCGCCGCTCTCGGTGCTGCCGAGCATGCGTCAGACGCCCTACGACCCGGTGAAAAGCTTCATGCCGGTGGCAAGCGTCGTCGACCTCGTCTGCGGCTTCGTCATTCACCCGTCGGTCGGCGTCAAGACCTTCAAGGAGATGGTGGAGTACGCCAAGAAGAACCCCGGCAAACTCATCTACGGATCGGCAGGACAGGGAACCTCGACGCACTTGCGTATCGAGACGCTGAAGTTCCGAGCCGGAATCGACATTCTGCACGTGCCCTATCGCGGCAGCGCGGACGCGCTCAATGACCTCTTGCCGGGCACGATTCACATGATGAATGAGATCAACGTGATCCCGCATGTGAAGGCCGGCAAGCTCATCCTGCTCAATATCAACCATACCCAGCGGCACCCGGAGTTCCCGGATGTCCCAACGCTGACGGAAGCCGGCGTCCCGAATGCCGACGTGCCGATCTGGTACTCGGTCTGTGCTCCGGTGGGCACGCCGGCCGAGATCGTCGCCAAGCTCAACGCCAAGATTATCGAGATTGCCAAGACGGACGACATGAAGGCGCGGATGCGCGCCATCAACGTCGAAGTTCCGATTCAGTCGCCGGCCGAGATAGCCGAGTTTCTCGTCGCCGACATCGCCCGCAACGCCGAAGTGATCAAGGCGGCAAACATCAAGCTCGAATAGGCGGGCGGTCGAAGGGCGAAATGAGCCATCAGGGGCGGTCGCGCGGCCGCCCCTGTCATTTTCGGGAAACGCAGGCGCTCAAGCGCGCTTTGCGTGCCACGTGCCCCGTGTGTGCGAGCTTCGAGCGACGGCGGCTTGTATCCCAAGGGCGGGCCAAGAGCCCGGCCGGGTGTCAACGAAGGAGATCATCGACGAGCATCCCAGGAAGCTTCCGAACGCCAGACGCTATGGGCCGGCATGAGGGTAAGCGCCTTCTTCGCGCTCAATGCGCAGACGTCGCGCCGATTCGGCGCAGATACCACTCGCCGTCGCCATAGAGCGTCTCGCACATGGTGAGCCGCTTGTAGTAATGGCCGATCGACAGTTCGTCCGTCATGCCCATGCCGCCGTGGAGCTGGATGCCTTGGCCGCCGACGAAGCGGGCCGACTGCGCCGTCTTGACCTTCGCCATCCAGATCAGCCGCTGGGCATTGCGATCGCCATCGTCGAGCGCCTGCAAGGCTGCGTGGACAATCGCCCGGGCCTCCTCGGTCGACACGCTCATATCGACGAGGCGGTGCTGGAGAACCTGAAACTTCGATAGCGGCTGACCGAATTGCTGGCGTGTCTTCAGGTATTCGACGGTCTGGCTGGTGACCGCCGCCATCGCGCCGACGGCCTCGGCGCACGCTGCGATCACGCCGCGGTCGATCACCTCCTCGATGACGGGAAGCTGGCAGTCCTCGCCATCGCCGAGCTTGGCAGACCCCGGAAGCTTGACGTCGGCGAGGCGCACGGCCGCGCCGGGTCGGCCATCGAGCGCCGGCGCGGGAACGAGGGTGACGCCCGGGACCGTTCGGGGCACCAGAAAGAGGCGCACTGGGCCGGTCTCGGAACCGAGCCGTGCAGAGACAATGAGATTGTCCGCGGCAGTGGCGTGGAGCGCGAAGCCTTTCTCTCCGCCAAGGCTCCATCCGGTGCCGTCCTTGCGGGCCACGGCTTTCACGTAGTCGCGGGCGTATCCGGCATCGGGCTCGGAGTGGCAGAAGGCGAGAAGAAGCTTGCCGGCGGCGACGTCGGCGAGAAGTTTCCGCTGCTCCGCATTGCCGGCCTTTTCGATGGCGCCGGCTCCGAGAACGACGGTGGCCAGCATCGGCTCGAGCACCAGGTGACGGCCCATGGCGGCCATCACGATGCCGAGCTCGGTCATGCCGCCGCCGGCGCCGCCCGCCGTCTCGGGGATGGCAATGCCAAGCCAGCCCATCTCTGCGTAGAGCTTCCACTCGGCGCGGCCGAAGCCCTCGCCGCCGGGTGTACGGGCGAGCTTCTTCCAGTGTTCGAAGGGGTACTTGTCGGCAAGCAGCTCGGTCAGGCTGTCGTTGAGCTGTTGACGTTCTTCGGTCGAGAGAGATGCCATGGCGTGCCTGCCTGCGTGTTGAGTCTTGGGTGCGCCCCCGCCCTGCGATGCGTCTCGCACGGGGGCCCGATGGATAGATCAGAGACCGAGGGCGCCTTTGGCAATGATGTTCTTCTGTACCTCGCTCGAGCCGCCGTAGATGGTCGCGGCGCGCCGGTAGAGATGCTCGTAGATGACGTCGGCCGACGACTCCGGTCCGATGATCTCGCCATTCCAGCCCGCATTGAGCGCTTCGCTCTGGTAGACCATCCCGTGGCGTCCGAGCACGTCGATGCCGGTCTGCAGAATGGCCTGCTGCAACTCGGTGCCGCGCAGCTTGAGGGCGGCGGCGCCCATGAGGGAGGGAGCGCCGTCCTGTCGGGCGGCGGCGAGCTGGTCGGCCATCAGCGCCTTGACGGTGGCAAGCCCGACCTCGAGCTCGGCGATGCGACGCTTGAATTGGGGGTCGTCGGCAAGCGACCGGCCGGCTTCGCGGGTCTCGGCGATCAGCGCCCGGATCTGCTCGATATTGCCTTCGATCTTGGCGACATCGACGTTCCCGACCCGCTCGTTGGCGAGCAGGAACTTGGCGTAGGTCCAACCCTTGTTCTCCTCGCCGATGCGGTTGGCGACGGGCACGCGCACGTTATCGAAGAACACCTCGTTTAAGTGATGGCCGAGGGTGATGCCGATGATCGGGCGCACGGTGATGCCCGGCGTTTTCATGTCGATCAGAAGGAAGGAGATGCCTTCCTGCTTCTTCGCGTTAGGGTCGGTGCGCACAAGCGCGAAGATCCAGTCGGCCCAGTGCGCCATGGAGGTCCAGATCTTCTGGCCGTTGACGACGTAGTGATCGCCGTCGCGCACGGCGCGCGTTTTGAGGCTGGCGAGGTCGGACCCGGCGCCTGGCTCGGAGTAGCCCTGGCACCACCAGACATCGTTCCTAATGATCCCGGGAAGATGCTGCCGCTTCTGTTCCTCGGTCCCGAAGGTGTAGATGACGGGACCCGCCATCGTCGGGCCGAACGAGAGCACCGGCGGGGCGCCGGCGCGGCCGAGTTCCTCGAGGAACGCAATGTGCTGCTCGGGCGTCCAGCCGAGGCCACCATGCTCCTTCGGCCACTTACCGGTGAGCCAACCGCGGCTGCCGAGCCGCTTCAGCCAGGCGTCATACTCCTTTTTCTCAAGGTGCTGGCCACGAGCCTGCTTCTGCTTCACCTCGGGCGGAAGCTCGCGCTCGCAAAAGGCCCGGACCTCGGCCCTGAACTCGTCCAGGGCGGTGTTGCGCTCGACCGATCGGATGAACATCAGGTGACCCCTTCCCGTGCTGGCTCGCTTCTTCCGTGCAGCACGCTAAGTGCGTCTACGCGCCTTGGCAATCGGCAGCTGGCGTCGGCGATCGGCCTGCGGACGGCGCATGTCGGGGGACGCGTCACGGGGCTTGACGGGCGGAAGGGGCCGGGAGGACGCTTACAAAGAGCCCCCCGAGGCCACAGGATGAACAGAAGACATTCCGGAGGACGCCATGAGTGCCACCACTGCCGGAGCACCCGCCGGCTACGGCGAAGAGGAAGCTGCCATGCAGGCCTATTTGCGCGAGGGCGAGCGCAAGGCGTTCGAGCTCGGCAACCGCGGGCCGATCATGTTCGATGAAAGCGGGCGGCTCACCAAGGATATTCTCGACGCCTACTGGAGGACCGGCTTCTACGTGTTCGAGGGCGTGCTCAAGGCGGAGGAGCTTGCCGACATCGAGCGCGACGTGAAGGACATTCTGGAGCGGCTGCCCGCAGAGAAAGGCTCGCCGGTGGACAAGCACGGCCGTCCGGCTCTTGCGGCAGATTGCAAGGCACCGACCCTCTTCTGGTCGAAGCCGCTCGGCGATCCGTTCGGGGGTACCGCGCTCGCCAACGGGCGGCATCCGGTGAAGATGTACGAGCCGAAGGCCGCGGCCGATGCGCCGAAGGAGGTCGTCTATCTGATCCTCGGCTCGCTGCAATTCTCCGAAGCGGCGCTGCGCCTCTACGGCCACCCGGATCTCCTGGCGGTGGCCGCATCCATAAACGGCGAGGACTTCACGCCCTTCAATGAGGCGATCTTCATCAAGGCACCGGGGCTTGGCGCCTCTGTGGCTTGGCATCAGGACGGTGTCACCCACTGGGACAAGCCCGACTGGGACGAGGGCACGCACGGCTTCAACATGATGGCGCAGCTCTACGGCTGCACGGCCGCCAACGGCGTGTGGGTGGTGCCCGGCTCGCACAAGCTCGGCAAGATCGACATCAAGAAGTGGGTGGCTGAGGCGGGAACGGAGCGCTTGCCCGAAGCGGTGCCGATCATCTGCAAACCGGGCGACGTCGCCGTCACCAACCGGCAGACGCTGCACGGCTCATTCGCCAACACCTCGAAGGACTGGCGGGTGACGCTCAACCAGGGTTTCCACCGCCGGCGGTCGGTGCTTGGCGTCGAGGCGGGCGGCGTGCACAACGCCAAGGCCGTCTACGACGACGCACGAATCACGGAGCGTGCCCGGCTCATCGGCTACGGGATCGACGCCCGGCGTCAGCGGTTCCCGAACGAGAAGCCGTTCGTCTACAAGCCCCATGCGGATCGCGGGCTCAGCTACACGTGGGACGCCAAGGCGAAGGCCAGCATCAAGGATTACAACCTCCTCGATCTTTCGATCTGAAGGAAAACATCGGGCGCGCTCGGGTCCCGTGGGGCGATCCCGCGCCCGCTGCGCCATTCGAGGCCATAAGCGGCGGCGGCGCGAGGGTGTCTGGCGCGCGATCAGGCCTTGGGACCGGTGGCGCGCTGCGGAGCCTCTGCGTCGGAGGTGCCGTCGTCGCCGGCGCGCCGACGCGTGATCTCGGCGATGAAATCGCGCGCACGGATGCGTGGGGTCTCGAGATAGGGCAGGGGGCGGATCAGCTCGATGGCTGCGGCGCCTATGCGGGCCGTCATCGCCGCGTTGAAGGCGCTTTCGCCGAGCCGCCGCGACAGGCGGCGCAGGAGGTCCTGGCCCAGCAACTGACCGACAAGATCGTCGGTGAGCGCAACGCCGCCGGTCGCGACGATGTGCAGGAAAACCATGCGGGCGAGCTTCGCCGTGGCAAGGAAACCGGGCCGCCCGCCGTAGACCGCCGCCAGCGTCCGCAGCAAGCGCAGATTCTCCACGGCAACCCATCCGATCGTCAACGCCGCGGTGGGACTGATTGCGGTCACGGTCGCAATGCGACGGCAGGCGCCGGCCACCAGGCGTCTCGCCTCGCTATCGAGATGGGCGAGGAGGGTGCGGTCGGCAAGGCGCAGGAGATCGCCCGGATCGCGCACCTCGCGCCTTTCCTCGGCAAGCCGCGCGAGCGGCCAGCGAAGGTCTGTGCGGCCGGCAAATGGTGCCGTAATGCGGCGAAGCGCCTCGCGCTCGAGCGCGCGGTCGCGTTCGCGCAGCGCGCGCTCGGCGTCGGCGCGGGTGCGCTCCAGCCGGGCAAGGCGGATGAAGCCCACGATCTCGCGCGCCAGCAGCGCCAGGCCGGAGACTGCGACGACGGCGAGCAGGAAAAACGAAACCCAGCCGATCCAGTCCTGTCGCGCAAGGGCGATCGAGACGAAGCGGGCGAAATAAAGCCCGAAGGCGAGGCTCAGGAGGGCGGCGGCCGCGCTCAGCAGCATCGCCCCCCAGCGGATGCCACGTTTGGCGCGCCGGGCGAGCGGCTCGCGGGATGGAGCGCTCTGCTCGAGCGATGGGCCGTTTGCGGCCCCAGCGCCGTCTGCGCCGAAGGTATCGGGTGCGCCGCCGGCGATCGTGAGATTGGGGTCGTCGGGCGTGAAGACCTGCGGCTTCCGCGGCGAGGAACCGGTCATGCGAGGCGGTCTCCGATGAGGAAGTCGAGGGCGCGGTCAAGACGGATGTGGGGCCAAGCCGCGGGCGCGCCCGCCGACGAGTCGCTGGCGATTCTCGGCGGGCGGAAGCGGACGGCGCGCACGTCGAGAGGAGCCCCGAGATCGATTTCGCCGCGGATGAGGGCTGCGAAATCGGCCGGAAGGTCGCCGGGAAAGACGGCGGCGCTGCGACGGCCGTCGAATGTCTCGGCGCCGAGGGTCTCGCCGGCAAGCGGCGTGCCGAGAATGCAGGCAAGCGTCTCGCCGTTGCGCTTGACCTCGGCCTCGCGCGTCGCCCGGAGCGCTGCGAGCGCAAGGGAGCGAACCTCGGCGCCGGCAAAGGACACGCGCTCGCCGGCGCGGCGCGTGAGTTCGCCGAGCAAGGCTTCGAGCCGGTCATGGCTCGTATGGTGGAGATGATCGGCCTTGGTCGCGGCGAACAGCACCCGGTCGATGCGCCTTGGCGCCAGGAATGCGAGCCACGGCGGTGCGCCGGTCTTGAAAGCGGTGAGAATGTTCTCGAGCGCCGACTGGAGATCGGCAAGCGCGGCCGGCCCTTGATCCAGGGCGGCGAGAGCGTCAACGAGAACGATCTGCCGGTCGAGACGAGCGAAGTGGTCGCGGAAGAACGGGCGCACGACCTTGGCCTTATAGGCCTCGTAGCGGCGCTCGAGAAGCGCTGCCAAGGTGCCGCGCGACGTCGTCTCAGCTGTGCCGAGATCAAGCGGAAAGAAAGTGAGCAGCGGTGAGCCGTCGAGGTCGCCGGGCAAGAGGAAGCGTCCGGGGCCGAGCGTCGGGTCAGGTGCGCGGGAGGGCCTGTCGCCGCGGGCGGCGCGCAGATAGGCGGTGAAGAGCTGCGCTCCGGCAATCGCCACCTGCTCGTCGGCGGGCGCCTCTGCGCGATGGCTCGCGACGAAGCCGAGCAGCGCCTTGGCATGGACCGCGCGCCGCGCCTCGCGAGCGCGCGCGAGCGTGAGTGCGGACCACGCCGCATAGGACTGGCTCATAAGTGCGAGATCTACGAGCCATTCGCCGGGATAATCGACGATGTCGACGTGCAACCGGGCGGGGCCAAGCTGACGGCGGAGGAGGTTGCGCGGAACGTATTCGATGGTGACGCGAAGTTCGGAAATGCGGCGCGTGCTTTCCGGCCATTCGGGCGGATCGCGGGCGAGGACGGCAAGGTGGTCCTCGTAGGCAAAGCGCGGCACGTCGTCGTCGGGTTGGGGTTCGAGCCAGGCGCCAACGAGCCGTCCCTCGGCAGCGGGGCCGAAGAACGGCAGGCGCCCGCGCTGGATCAGGTTCCGGACGAGGGCCGTGATGAAAACGGTCTTGCCGGCTCGCGCGAGGCCCGTCACGCCGAGGCGGAGGTTCGGCGTTGCAAGGTCGGAGAGCGCAGCCCCCGCACTTCTGAGTGCGCCGAGCGTCGATTGCGTAAGGGCGGGAAGGGGCAACTGCGGCGCTCTTTTCGGTGGGGCGTGGGGCCGGGGACGGGGACTGCCGGCGGACGCCCATCTTCTTCCTGGCCGGCACCGGATACCAGATGGCAAGAGCCCGGGGGCCTTGCAAGGCTTTGCGTCTCACGACCGAGCGTCACGCTGGAGGACGGGCGGTTCGAGAGACTCCTCCGTGAGCGCGCGGTCACCCGAAATGTCCGCCGGACAGTGACCCGGGCGGCGGCGGCCTCCCATCACCCGCGCCAGCGACCCGCATCGCCTCACGAGGGCCAGCGCCCGCTTCCCGCGGCCAGGCGCTCCAGGAGCGGCGCGATGCGCCATCGCGGACCATACTGCTTGTCGTACGCGCGAATGCGTTCGGCAGCCGTCTTGAGTCCGATGATGTTCTCGGCATACCACATGGGGCCGCCGCGCCAGGCGGGGAAGCCGTAGCCCGTCAGGTAGATGGTGTCGATGTCGGAGGCCCTGACCGCGATGCCCTCATCGAGGATCTTCGCGCCCTCGTTGATGAGCCGGAGCAGGCAGCGCTCGACGATCTCGTCGGCCGATGGCTTGGTGTTGCGCTGGGGAATGCCGAGCTTCGCCGCCTCCTCGCGGAAGATGGCCTCGATGGCGGGATCGGGCGTGCGCTTGCGGTCGGTCCCGTAAATGTAGTAGCCGGCCCCGGTCTTCTGGCCATGACGGCCCATTTCCGAGATGCGATCCGTGGCGCGGTAGAGGCGGGCGCGCTCCTCCGAGATCTCATGCTCGCGCCGGATCAGGTAGCCGACATCGATGCCGGCGAGGTCCATCATGGCATTGGGTCCCATGGCGAGCCCCCAGCCCTCGAGCGCGCCGTCGATGTCGGCGGGCGAGGCGCCCTCGAGCATCATCGCCTGGACCTCCTCAAGGTATTCCTCGAGCATCCGGTTGCCGATGAAGCCAAAGCACACGCCTGAGACGACACCGACCTTGCCAATCCGCTTGGCGACGGCCATGGCGGTGGCGAGCGTGTCCTTCGCCGTCGCCCTGCCGCGGACAACCTCGAGCAGACGCATGATGTTGGCGGGCGAGAAGAAGTGCATGCCGAGGACGTCGCCGGGCCGCCTCGTCGCAGCCGCGATCTGGTCGACGTCGAGCGTCGAGGTGTTGGAGGCGAGGACGGCGCCAGCCTTGGCGATGCCGTCGAGCTTTGCAAAAATTTCCTTCTTGAGCGCGAGCTTCTCAAAGACCGCCTCGATGATGAGGTCGGCAGCGGCGAGGTCTGCGAAGGCGAGTGTCGGCTTCAGACGATCCAGGCGCGCCTTGCCGTCCTCGGCGGAGATGCGTCCGCGCTTGACGTTGCTCTCGATCGTCTCCCGGATACGGGCGAGGCCGCGGTCGAGCGCCGCCTGGCTCGTCTCGACCAGCGTGACCGGCAGCCCGGCGTTCAGGAACGCGAGGCTGATGCCGCTGCCCATCGTTCCGGCGCCGATGATGCCGACCGAGGCAACGGGTCGCGGTTTGATCTCGGGGCCGATGTCGGGGATGTCGGCGGCCTTGCGCTCGGCGAAGAAGGCATACTGCAGCGCACGCGCATAGGGGCTCGCCGCCAGTTCCTGGAAGAGTTGCCATTCGCGGGCAACGCCGGTCCGGTAGTCGCTGCCGACGGCGGCCTCGACCGCGGCGATGCAGTTGCGCGCGGCCAGCGGGCCCGAGGGATGGCGCGCGAGGCCGGCCCGCTTCTTGTCGAAGAGGCCCGCGGGCACGCCCTCCGGCGCGATGGTCTTGGCGCTCGTAGGACGCGGCCCCTGTCCCGCTGCGAGAAGCTCGCGGCCGAAGGCGACGGCTGCGGCGACGACGTCGCCGTCCGTGAGGCGGTCGGCAAGGCCTGCCTTGAGAGCGGCCTCGGCTCCGATGGGATTGCCGGAAACGATCATGTCGAGGGCGGCCTCGACGCCAATGACGCGGGGCAGGCGCTGCGTCCCGCCGGCGCCGGGAAGAATGCCGATCTTGACCTCCGGCAGGCCGAGCTGAGTGACAGAGCGATGGACAACGCGATAATGGCAGCCAAGCGCCACCTCGAGGCCGCCGCCGAGCGCAAGGCCGTTGACGGCGGCGACCACGGGCTTGGGCGTTGCCTCGAGCGCGTCGATGACGGCGCCAAGGCCCGGCTCCTTCAGGCCCGACTTGAATTCCGCGATGTCGGCGCCGGCCGAGAAGGCGCGTCCTTCGCCGGTCACCACGATCGCTTTCACGGCAGGGTCGGCCGCGGCGGTCTCAACCGCAGACAAGAGCCCCATGCGCACCCCGTGCGCCAGAGCGTTGACCGGCGGATTCGAGAGGCGGGCGATCAGCACCTCGCCGTCGCGCGATACGTCCACCTTGGCCATGCGATCCTCCCTGTGCGTTTCAACCGCTTCGCCCGATGCGGCGGCAGCACGGCGAGCCCGGCGTCCCGCGCGGGAACGCGCTGCGGGGTGGCTCCTGCCGCCACGCCGCATCTTTGCAAACCGCGGCTCTGCCGACTAACGTTCCGGCATCTTATCGAGGAGGACGTGGCGATGCTCAAGGGCCTGATGATGGATCGGCCGCTTCTCGTCTGCGATCTGATCGAGTTCGGGTCCGAAGTCCACGCGGCGACAACGCTG
>CAYWBX010000008.1:0-16859 GCA_964456015.1 uncultured Hyphomicrobiaceae bacterium
AGCGGCCTGCCCCTGAGCTTGCCGGCGACGATCCTCATGCCCGGTCGCTCTCGCTCGCCGGCCGCCTGCCCGCCGTGGATGGCCTGCGGCCTCGCTTGTCATCCGTCTCCGCATCAAGGCCGAGTTCGGCCGCAAGCCGGGGTCCAAGCTGGTCGATCAGCACCCGCCGCTTGACGCGCTCGACTTGGCCCGGCTCCAGATCCATCAGCTGGAAGGGCCCGAACGAGATGCGGATCAGCCGGTTCACGTCGAGTCCGAGATGTGCGAGAACTTTTCTGACTTCCCGGTTCTTGCCTTCGCGCAGGCCGACCGTCAGCCAGACGTTGGATCGCTGTTCCTTGTCGAGCGTCGCCTCGATCGGTCCGTAGCGCACGCCCTCGATTTCGATGCCGTTCTTGAGCTTGTCGAGATCCGCCTGAGTGATCCGGCCGAAGGCGCGCACGCGGTAGCGGCGCAGCCAGCCGGTGCTCGGCAGCTCCAGATGGCGCGCCAGCGCCCCATCGTTGGTCAGAAGCAGCAGGCCCTCCGAGTTGAAATCGAGTCGGCCGATCGAGATCACGCGCCCAAGTTCCGCTGGCAGGCTCTGGAACACGGTCGGGCGGCCTTGCGGGTCCTTGTGCGTCGTAACGAGCCCGCGCGGCTTATGGTATCGCCACAACTTCGGCGGCTCCGGGATGGGAAGCGGCTTGCCATCGACCAGGATCGCATCGCGGGCGCCGACGTCGAGCGCCGGGCTCGCAATGACGCGACCGTTGACCGAGACCCGCCCCTCCGCAATCCAGCGTTCCGCCTCCCGGCGCGAGCACAGCCCCGCCCGCGCGAGCGCCTTGGCGATTCGCAGCGGTCCGGGCCTTCCGTCTTGGCCCCCGCCGGCAACCGGAGCCTGCGATCCGGGGTGGGCACCCGTGCGCTGCCGGTCCGCCTTGCGCGGCGGTTTGCGGGCGGAGCCTTTGCCGCCGGCCCGCGGCTTTCCGGTGTTGACGCTCATGCCAGCAATCTCTTGTCCCACGGCCGCTGAGGGCGCGTCCTTCTCTTCGACGGCGCCAGGTGACATGTCGCCTGAAATGGTGGACGTAAGGCAGCCTGCGGCGAGGCTGTCCCGTCGGCCCAACTCCCGGAGCGTCTTATGACATCCCGCAACGATGCTGGCCACATGCGCCTCGCCCTGGACGAGGCCCGGGCCGCCGCGCGCCGCGGCGAGGTGCCCGTGGGCGCCGTGATCGTCGGATCGGACGGCCGGGTTCTTGCGGCGTCGGGCAATCGCATGCGCGATCTTGCCGACCCGACGGCCCATGCCGAAATCCTCGCGCTCCGCGCCGCCTGCAGCCTCTTGCGCAGCCCGCGCCTGCCGGACTGCGATCTCTGGGTGACGCTCGAGCCCTGCGCCATGTGCGCCGCCGCGATCTCCTTCGCCCGCATCCGCCGGCTCTATTTCGGCGCCTGGGACCCGAAGGGCGGTGGCGTCGAGCACGGGGCCCGGGTCTTCAGCCACGCGACCTGCCACCACGCGCCCGAGGTCTACGGCGGGATTTGCGAGACGGAATCGGCCGGCCTTCTTGTGGGGTTCTTTGGCGAGCGCCGCTGACGCCCCCCGCTCTCCCCCGCCGGCGCCGGCGCGCCTCTTCGCGGTCGAGTTCCTCAGGCGTGCGCAGCGGCAGGATGCCGTTGTCGGCGAGCAGCTTTCCGAGCGCCTCCCAGTCCTTCTGCACGGTCCGATAGATCCATCGGTAGCCCCAGGTCGTCGTGCACAGCGCCTCCGCCCGCTCACGCCCGATCAGGTCTGAGACTGCCGCGATCTCGAGCCAGCAGACGACGAGGTGAAGATAGGTCTGCTCGTAGCTGCGCGCGCCCTCGGGCAGTTTGATCGGCGCCTTGGGGTAACGCCGGACGAGCTCGTCGAAGAAGGGGGCGATCGGGTCGTGGTCGATCCCGCCGAGGCGCCACAGATACCAGTGCATCTGCTCGTGCAGGTAGGTCGCCAGCAGCTGGTCCTCGCTGTCGGCGAAACGCGTTCCGAGCGTGAGAATGGGATGGCTGTGCGTCGGCCCCGCCGGAACGATCTGCACGAGCCGGGTGTACTCATAGCGACGCAGATCATAACGCCGGCGCAGCGCCAGCAAGAGCTCGCGAATCCGCGCCGCTTCGCGCTCGGCGTGGCCGAGATCGATGTCGACCCGGAACTCGTCGTCTGCGGCCATCACTGCTCCCCTGACGCCGCACCATGGCGACAATGGTTGCTGATGGAATGCGACGCGATGGGGCTGTGGAAAAGTGCCGGGCAACAGAGCCTTGACGTGCCCTGCGACGAGCAAAGGGCCGGTCCGTGACCGGCCCTTTTCGGGAAACTCAACCAGGAAGCACGCTTGGCGATGGGGGCTCGCCAGGATGGCCCGGTCCTTTGGGCTTGGCCCCGGGGGGCTGGGGGGCTGTCATTTCCAGAGCCTCGCTTCGGGACCGGGCCGAGAGGCAACGATCGGACTGTGCCAGCCCTTTTGGGCGCGCCCACGTCGCCAATGGGGCCAAATCGCGAAATTCCGCGTGATCGGGCGCAGTGCCTGGCCACCGCCCTGTCTGCGCGTGCGACAGGCGTTGATGGCCTCTTTACCGTTTCCGGCGAAATCCGACTGTCGGAGCCCTGAGGCAACGCTTGCGCAGCACGCTTCTGACAGGCTCCGGCATCGCACGTGGCGGAGCGAGCAGGCAAATGAAAGGCAGCAAGGCACCCGTCGGTCGGTTGTGCGCGCGCGCAGGGCGTTGCCTTTCCGCGGATCAGCGTGGCGCGGTCGCGTTGATGTTTGCCGGCTCGGTGTTCCTCCTCGCCGCGATCGTCGGCGGCGCCGTCGATTTTGCTCAGGCCTACCGCGCCAAGGCCCTGATCCAGAGCACCATCGACGCCGCAGCTCTTGCCGCCGCTCGCATCAAGCAGCTTGGCGGCAGCGATGAAGCGGCACTCGATTCGGCCCGGTTTTACCTGGAGAGCCTGCGCAGTTCGCTGCCGATCACGGGCCCCATGAGCGCCGAGGTCGTCGATGGCGGCATGTCGATCCGCATCGTCGCCGATGTCCACCACAAGACCAGCTTTCTCGGCGCCATAGGGCTCACGCAACTCTTCGTCGGCTCGAGCAGCACCGCCTCCTTCGGCATCGGCAGTGCCGGCCGCACGAATGTCGAGCTGGTGATGATGCTCGACATCACCGGCTCCATGGCCGGCAGCAAGATCGCCGATCTGAAGGTGGCCGCCGAGGACCTCGTCGGCATCGTCGTCTCGGACGATCAGAGCGCGGCGACCTCGAAGGTCGCCCTCGTGCCGTTCTCGAATTCGGTCCGGCTCGAGCCCGAGTTGTTCGAGCGCGCGACCGGCAAGCCGATGGTGGGGGCCCGCACCTACAGCGGTTGCGTCGTCGAGCGCATCGGCCCGGAAGCCTACACTGACGCGCCTCCCGCGCTGGGCGCTTACGTCGTGCCCATCGAGGACAAGGTCAACAACAACAACTGTCCGAACCGTCACACGGTCGTTGCGCTGACCGACGACAAGAACCGCCTCATCGCCCACATCCGCCAGCTCGACGAGGGTGGTGCTACGGCCGGTCACCTCGGCACGGCCTGGTCATGGTACATGCTGTCGCCGCGCTGGTCCGGCATGTTCCCGTCCGGCAGCGCTCCCGCCCCCTATGCCGACATCACGACGCTCCACCCGAGCGGGGAGCCGAAGCTGCGCAAGATCGCCGTTCTGATGACCGATGGCGAGTACAACGTCGCCTATTCGTCCACGTCTTCCGTGCTCCAGGCGCGCGAGCTTTGCCGCGCGATGAAGTCTGCCGGCATCGAGGTGTTCACCGTCGGCTTCGAACTCGGCGGCAACGCCACGGCGATCGCGACGCTGCGGGATTGCGCCAGCGATTCCTCGAAATTCTACAACACGACGACCGGCGACGAGTTGAAGCTCGCCTTCCGGGACATTGCGCTCAAGGCGTCGCCGCTGCGCATCAAGCGGTGATCCTTCACCCGGCCGCTCACGTCCATCGCCCGGAGCTCGCCGGTGGTGAGAGGGAAGAGTGACTGAGACAAAAAGGTGGCCCGGTCCCGAAATGGGCCTCCGGAGGGGCTTGGGGGGCTAGTCCGGAGGTCCGAGGACCGAGCCAAATGAATGAGCGGCAGAGTGTCCGTCGAATGCGGCGCCCTCGGGCCGGCATCGTGGCCGCAAGATGGATATCCACCGCTGCTGCTGCGCGCTTCGAGGTCTCAGCCGTAGGCGTCCGCGACGCCGCTGATGAGGTTCTCGCTGAAGAGCCGCGCAAGGTTCACACTAGGTGCTTCAACCGGGCTGAGCCGCGCCGCGAGGCCCGCCATCTCCGCTTCCTGAGCCCGCCGGAGCGCTTGCGCCTCCTCGACGCCGATCGCTTCGAATCGGAGCACCGTTCCCGGTCCCGCGCGCCCGAGCGCGGGCAGATCAACCGACGCCACGGTCGCGATCTTCGGGTATCCGCCCGTCGTTTGCCGGTCAGCGAGCAGGATGATGGGCTGGCCGTTGCCCGGCACCTGGATGGCGCCGGGTGCGATCCCATCCGAGACGATGTTGAAGCCCTTTGCGTGCTTGAGCGCCGGTCCATCGAGCCTGAAGCCCATGCGGTCCGCTTCTCGCGAAACCGTATAGGGGCTGCCCGTCAGGACCCGCAGCGCCTCCTCGGTGAAGTAGTCATCCTGTGGACCGAGGACGATGCGGATGCGCTGCGACGGCATAAGCTCGAGGCCTTGCAGCCGCACCTCGGCCCGCTCCGGAGCGCTCGCCTGCCGCAGCGGCAGCCTGTCGCCGGCGCTGAGCGCCCGGCCCGCAAGTCCGCCGAATCCACCGCGCACGTAGGTCGACAGGCTGCTCTGGAACGGCGGAATGTCGAGACCTCCTTCGATTGCCAGATAGGCAACGACGCTGCCGCCGCTCGCGCCGGCCTTGACACGGTCGCCGCGCGCGAGGCGCACGCTTTGAAGACCACGCACGCGAATGGGATCGGTCCCGTCGGCGCGGTGCACCTCGAGCTCCGCGTTCCCGCCTGCGATTGCGACCCGGACGCTGTCTGCTGCAACCTCGAGCGTCGGTCCGGCGAGCACGATCTCGAGGCCTGCGGTCGCCTCGGCGTTGCCGACCACGATGTTCGCCGCCCTGAGTGCGATCGGGTCCGCCGCCCCCGAGACCGGGATGCCGAACCGCTGCCGTCCGGTCCGGCCGAGATCCTGCACGGTCGTCGAGATCCCCGGCTGAATGACCTTGAGCGCCGCCGTCGTCACGACTGCAGCTCCGTGGAGTTCAGGTCGAGGCGGCCTGAGTCGGCGAGCGCCGCGAGCCTGTCGTACTCCTCTCGCGGAATTGGCGCGAAGCGCACGCTGTCGCCCGGCGCCAGCAGCACCGCCCGCTCGCGCCGCACATCGAACATGCGCGCGGGCGTGCGGCCGAGGAGGTGCCAGCCGCCGGGGCTCTCGAGCGAATAGATGCCGGTCATGCGCTGCGCGATGCACACCGAGCCCATCGGGACTTTGAGGCGCGGGGTCTCACGTCGCGGCAGCTCAAGGGCCGGATCGAGGTCGCCCATGTAGGGATAGCCCGGCAGGAACCCGATGCAGTAAACATGATAGGCGACGCTGCTATGCCGGGCGATCACGGCCTCTTCGGAAAGTCCCGTCGCGCGCGCGACGTGCTCGAGGTCGGGGCCGAGCTCGCCGCCGTAGCAGGTCGGTAACGTCCACTGCCGCGACGTCCGGTGTCGAACGGTGAGCGTGGGCAGCATTGCCTCCACCAGGGCCTTGATCTCGCTGAACAGGAGCTTGGTCGGATCGTAGTGGACCATCAGCGAGCGGAATGTCGGCACCGTCTCGATGACGCCGGGGATCTTGGCGTCCCACACCCGGTCCGCGAGCGCGAGCACGCGGCGGTTGATCTCACGGTCGATCGTCTCGCCGAATTCGATCACCAGCGCCGTGTCGCCGCTGGCGAGCAGTCGCACCATGATGGCGTCCATCCATTCTCACATCGGTTTTCGCCTCATCTCGCGAGGCCTAGCCGGACGGTCGCGACCGGCCCCGTCTCATCTAAGGCAATTGTCGGCTCGCGACAAAGCCAATACCTTCACCGCCGCGGCTGAAGTCGACGCAATGCGACCGGACGGGGCCGTCACCTGCGCATCAAGGACGCATTGTCGCGTCGATCGGAGTGCAGTCTCAATGGTCCTTCGAATAAATCTCAACGCCGATATTGCCGAGGGCTGGGGCGCCTACGAGATCGGCAACGACGCCGAGCTGATCAAGATCGTCAAATCGGCGAGCGTTGCCTGCGGCTTTCATGCCGGCGACCCGAACACCATGCACCGTCTCTGCATGCTGGCGAGGCAGGAAGGCGTCTCGATCGGCGTCCATCCCGGCTTCAACGATCTGTGGGGCTTCGGTCGCCGCCAGATCCGCATGAGCCCGACTGAACTTGAGTACATGATCGCCTATCAGATCGGCGCGCTCGAGGCGATGGCGAAGTATGCCGGCCTTCCCGTCACGCATCTGAAGCCGCATGGCGCGCTAAGCAATATGGCCGCCGTTGATGAAGGCTATGCCATGGCCATCGCTCGGGCCATCAAGACGGTCAATCGCGACCTGATCTATGTCGCGCTCTACGGGTCGGAAATGGAGAAGGCCGCGCGCCGCCTCGGCCTGCCCGTGGCGCGCGAGGGCTTCGCCGATCGCCAGTATGAGGCCGACGGCAATCTCGCCTCCCGATCCCTTCCGGGCACCGTCTATCGCGAGGCGAAGCCCGCCATCGAGCAATGCCTGCGCATGATCGAAGACAAGGAGATCATCGCCCGGGATGGCAGCCGCGTGAAGGTCGAAGTGGAGACGATCTGTGTGCACGGCGACGAGCCGACGGCGGTCAAGGTCGCGGGCGAGGTCCGGCGCGGCCTCGAGGCTGCCGGCGTGAAAATCGTCACCATTCCCGAGATGCTGCGCTGAGATACGCGGGGCCGCCTGCGCCGCCTCCATGTGCTGACCAGGGCTGCTTTCACCTGCGGCCAGCGGACCGGCGCCGCCGCGCATCTTTGACGTTCACGCGGCGATCCGTTCCGCCGCCTCGAGAAACCGCCGGTTCGGGGCGCTCGCGGGCCTGAGCGCCAGTCGCTCGTGGGCAAGCGCCAGCGCCGTGCTCTTTCGTCCCGCGCGGATCGCCGCCTCGGCGAGCGTCCAGTCGATGAGGTCGCGCTGGGCATGACTGCCGCCGATCCGCCAGAGATCGCGGCGCGCCGCGAGGAGATGCTCGCTCGCCGCCCCATACTCGCGCTCGTGGAAAGCCTGCAGTCCGGCGACGATCGGCAGCCCGACGTCGCGATACGCGAGCCCGACCTCGCCGCTCATGCGCGCCGTCTCCTGCATGGCGGCGACGAGCTTGTCCCGCTCCGCGCCATCGCCGGCCCGGATCGCCGTCATCGCCGCGTGGATGTCGGCAAAGAGGCACAGCCGCCCGTCGGCATGTCCGCGCCACAGATCGGCAAGCGTGTTCCAGCGGTCCCCGGCGTCGATCCCGAGCGTCTCGAGCCGCCACAGCAGCGCGGTGGCGTTGGTCAGGCTGATCCCGACCGGGCGTTGCGTTTCCTGAATCGGTCCGTCGTAGATTGCGAGCGCCGCCGCATGGTCGCCAAGCTCCATGTGGAACAGCGCCTTGTGCCACCAGATGTGCACGCGGCTGGTGTTCTGAGGTCCGGACCAGAACGCCTCCCGGGCATCCATCCAGGCAAGCCCGTCTTGCGGGCGGCCGGTCATCTCCATGACGTGCGAGACCGCATGGTGCGCCCAGTAGCCGTAGGGCTCGAGTTCGGCGGCCTGCCGCGACACCGATTCCGATTTTTCATAGTTTCCGGCCTCCTCGAGGCCGAAGCCGTAAAGCGAAAGCAGGACGCCATAGCCGGCTTGATCCCGCGACCACCTGGGCAGCGCCCGCGCCGCGCGGTCGCGCACGCAATGGAATCGGCCCTGGAAGGCATCGAGAATGAGCGCCGCGAAGTGCGCGAGCAGGTCGTGCGGATGCTCCATCAGATGCCGGTCGAGAATGTCGACTGCGGGTCCGCGCCGGCCTTCGACCGCATGGGCCAGCGCCGCGGCGTGCACGCGCTCCCGCGCGCCGAGTTCGAGCCCGTTCGCCTCCGCCAGCAGCGACCGCGCCTGTTTCACGAGAATCGCGTCGTTCGCGAGCCCGAGCACATAGGCTTTGCCGAGATGCGCCATTGCGCACCCGGGGGCTGCCCGCCGCGCCGCCTCGAAGCTGCTGGCGGCATCCCCGTAGGAGAGCGCATAAGCCCTCACGCCCCGGTCGAAGTGATCCGCGGCCTCGGCCGTCGCGCCGGCGAGTGCCAGACCTTGCGCGTCTCGAATCATGTCGCCCATCCCGTGACTGCGCCGTGCGACGATGCACGTCGCGCCAGTTACCACCCCCCACACATCGCCAGCCGTGATCCTAGCGCCGAGCGCGACGGCCGCAACCGGCCTACATTGCGAACCGTGACATGCCGCCGTCGACCGGAATGACCGTGCCCGTGATGTAGTCCGCCTTGGGCGAGGCCAGGAAGGCGACGAGATTGGCGAGTTCTTCGGGCTCCCCAAACCGTCCCTTCGGGATGAACTGGTCGATGAAGCGCTGCTTGGCGGCCGGATCGGGATGCAGCCGCTCGCGGATCTGCTCGCTGTCGATGCGGCCCGGCGGCACCGAGTTGACCGTGATCCCCTCCTTGGCGAGATCCCGCGACAAACCTTTGGCCCAGGCATGCACCGCCGCGCAGGCCGTCAGCGCCGCACTTGTTGCCAGCGGCTCGATGATCCCCGTGATGTTGATGATGCGGCCCCAGCCCCGCCGTCGCATCCCCGGCAGGAACGCATTGGTGAGCCGCCGCACGGTGGTGAACTTGAGGTCGAACCCGGCGTTCCAGACCTCGTCCGGGGCCATCGGATCGGGTTTGCTCGAGAGGCCGGCGTTATTGACCAGGATGTCGAGCCCGCCGAAGGCGCCCTCGACCGCCGCCCGGACTGTTTCCGGCGCCTCCTTCTGCATCAGGTCGGCGACGACGACGAGCGGCCGCGCCCCCGTTTCCCGTGCGATCTCATCGGCCAGCGCCTCGAGCCGGTCGCCGCGCCGCGCCGTGATCGCAAGCCGCACGCCTTCCCGCGCCATCACGCGCGCGATCCCGACGCCGATCCCGGCGCTTGCGCCGGTCACCAGGCACGTCTTGTCCTGAAGCATCAGGTCCATGTGTCGCCCTTTATGTGGCCAATTTGCATGTCGCTGCGACCAGCCTGGCGAATCTGACCGGACGGCGAGCCGGCGCCCGCCTCAGCTGCCGCGCCGAAGCAGATAGGCTCGCATCAGAAAGTAGCATCCGACGATCACGAAGCTTGCCGCAGCGATCGCTTGGTCTGGTTGCAGCCCGAGCTCCTGCAGCGCGGCGAGCGCGACGGCGTAAAGCGCCACCGTTCCGCCAATCACCTTGACCGGATGCTTCCGAGTGAATTCCTTCTCCCGCTCCATCTGCCGCCAGAACGACCTGTCGGGTTTGAAGAGCACGTCGCGCATCTCGGCCCGGAAGCTCTGCTGCGACTCCGGCTTGAAGTGCACGGGCGCCGGCCTCGCTTCCCCGCCCGCCGGCTTGCCGCCGAGCTTCTCGGTCAAAAGGCGTGCCAGCGCATCGAGCGCTCCGGCATCGCTATGGATCTGGGGCGTGTGGAAGTGCCGGAAGTTGATCGGCAGCTTGCACGGCGCGATTTCGATCGGCACGAGCTTGTCCGCATCGACCGCGGTTTGCGCTTCGCCGCGCACCCAGTGGGATGTGACCGAGTGCGGCGACCAGAGCACGATGACCGCCTTGGCCGCCTCAAGCTCGGCATCGACGACGGCGTTGATGTCGGCGCCTGCGATCATGGCCTTGTCCCACCAGACGCTGAGGCCGTTCGCCTGCAGGAGCCGCGCGATGCGTTCGGCCGCGGGGCGATCCTCCCGCGCATAGCTCACAAACACGTCGGCCATCGCCGTCCCCCTGTCTTGAGAACTCTGGGCTCATGCGCGCCTCAGTCACCCTCCCGCTCCGCCCAAAGATCGTAGTCGTCCGCGGCGGTGACGCGCGCCCTGATGAGATCGCCGGGCTTGAGGCCCGCCGCATCGTCGAGAATGACCGAGCCGTCGATCTCCGGCGCATCCCAAGCCGATCGCCCGACCGCGCCATCTTCTCCCGCTTCGTCGATGAGAACGTCGATCGTCCGCCCGACTCGTGACCTCATGATCGCCGCCGACACGGTCTTCTGAGCCGCCATGAACCGGTGCCAGCGCTCCTCCTTCACCGCCTCCGGCACCGCCCCGTCGAGCGCATTGGCGGCAGCCCCTTCGACTGCCTCGTACTTGAAGCAGCCCACCCGCGCGAGGCCCGCCTCGCCGATGAAGTCGAGCAGCATCCGGAAATCGTCCTCCGTCTCGCCGGGAAAGCCGACGATGAACGTCGAGCGCAGGGCGAGATCGGGCACGATCTTCCGCCACCGTTTCAGCCGCTCGAGCGTCTTCGCCTGGTTGCCCGGCCGTCGCATGGCTTTCAGGACCGCCGGCGAGGCGTGTTGGAATGGGATGTCGAGGTAGGGCAGCACCTTGCCCTCGGCCATCAGCGGCAGCACTTCGTCGACGTGCGGATAAGGGTAGACGTAGTGCAGCCTGACCCAGACGCCGAGCGAGCCGAGCGCCTCGGCGAGCTCGAAGAAGCGCGCCTTGAGCGGCCGGCCCTTCCAGGGGCTTTCCGCAAACTTGAGGTCGAGACCGTAGGCGCTCGTGTCCTGCGAGATGACGAGCAGCTCCTTCACGCCTGCCCGGACCAGTCGTTCCGCCTCCGCCATCACCTGATTGGCCGGCCGGCTGGCGAGCCGTCCGCGCAGCGCCGGAATGATGCAGAACGAGCAGGAATTGTTGCAGCCCTCCGAAATCTTGAGATACGCATAGTGCCGCGGCGTCAGCCGGAGTCCCTCCGGCGGCACGAGATCTGCGAACGGATCGTGCACCGGCGGCGCCGCCGCGTGCACCGCCTCAACCACGGCTTCGTACTGGTGCGGCCCCGTCACCGCGAGCACGCCGGGATGCGCCTCGCGGATCCGGTTCTCCTCGACGCCGAAGCAGCCGGTGACGATCACGCGTCCGTTTTCGGCCATGGCCTCGCCGATGGCCTCGAGACTTTCCTGCTTGGCGCTGTCGAGAAAGCCGCAGGTGTTGACGATAACGACGTCTGCCCCCTTGTAGTCCGCAGAGAGCGCATAGCCTTCCGCACGCAGCTTGCTGATGATGCGCTCGCTGTCGACCAGCGCCTTCGGACAGCCGAGCGAGACAAGACCGACCTTCGGCGGCCTTTTCGCGGCTCTTGCCGCCGATCGCAACGCCGTGCTTGCCAGCGGCGCGCGGGTGCCGGATTTGCGGGGGGATTTCGTTCGGCTCTCTGTCATGGCCGCCTTCTACCGGTCCCTCCGCTCGGGAGCAATTCGTCTCGCGTCCCCGCTGCAAGACGCGCGGCGCTCATCGCAAGAACCAGGCAGGTCGCCTGCCCCGGCATCTGCGCGGTTGCCACGGTGCGCACCTGCTGGGAAAGCCGCGCTTCCGGCGCCGGCCGTGGCCCCGGCTACATCACCCCGTGTCCGCGCGCCACCGTCCGGCGCATGGTGGGCGCGGTCACCTGATCGGAAATCTGGATGTTCCAAACCTCCGACAGGCCTTGTTGTTCGAACTCGGCGAAGTGCTGCGGCAGGCGCGACAGGTCGCGGATCTCGACCCCTCTGAGACCGAAGCCGCGGGCGATCGCCTCGAACGGCGGCCGTCCGAACACCGCGCCTTTATCGTCGATGCCGTCGGCCCGGAACTTGTGGATCTCGGCGCCATACGCCCCGTCGTTGAGGATGCACATCAGGATGCGCAGGCCCTGCCGCTTCAGCGTCTCAAGCTCCTGGATGTGCATGAGGAAGCTGCCGTCACCTTCGATCAGCGCGATCCGTCCTCGCGGCCCCTGCCGTCGCGCCGCCGCCACGCCGATGGCGAACGCCAGCCCATTGCCGATGGCGCCGAACTCCCGGATGGCGACGAAGTTCACCGCCATGCGCCCGCGCATCTGCGAGTTGAAGTAGGACTGGTGCCCGGAGCCGCTCACGATGTCCCAGTCCTTGGGGATGACCTGGTCGAGCCCGCGGATGACCGCGCGCGGATCGAGCAGTCCGTCGCCGATCTCGAACGGATGGTCGTCCGGCAGCTCCGTCGCGATGCGATGCGCGAGCTCGTTGGTCCGCACCTTCGCGGCTGTCGGCCGGCCGTTGCCGGCCGCGTCATCGACGGCCGCCAGCAACGCTTCGGCGGTCGCCTTGGCGTCGGCGCGCACATAGAGCTGCGCCGCGCTCATGCCATCCTTGAGACCGCGCGGCGCATCGTCCACCTGGGCGACGAACGCTTGCGGGAAGAGATGTCCTCCGTCCACCGTGTAGTAGCTCATGCTCGCGCCGAAGGCGACGATGAGGTCCGCCTGTCCGAGCATCTCGCGCGCGAGAGATGAGCTGTAACCACCCATCACGCCGAGCGAATAGCGGTGGTGATCGAAGAGTCCGCGCGCCGGCAGCGTCGTCGCAAGGAGCGCCCCCGTCCGGTCGGCGAGCGTCTCGATCGCTGCCTTGGCGCCCGATCGAAGCACGCCTCTCCCGCCAACGATGACCGGGCGCTCCGCGCGCACCAGCCGCTCCGCCAGCGTCGCGACCTGTGCCGGGTCGGGCTGCGGCCGACCGCCCTCCGGCATGAACGCCGTCGAGGGCACATAAGGGCCCTTCCCCGCGTAGGGCTGCTTTTGCAGATCGTAGGGCACGCCGATGACCACGGGCCGCCGCTCGAGGCGCGCGATGTGGAACGCCTCGCGCACATGATCGAGCATGCGTGGAAGGCTGTGTGCGGCGATGTAGTGCGCGCCCGTCGCGGTGACCAACGGCGCCTGGTCGATCGCTTGGTTGTAGAACCGGGCGTTGATCGGACTTTCGCCCGAGAACACCACGACCGGGATGTGGGCCCTCACCGCCGCCGGCAGCGCCGTCATGAGTTGCGTCAGTCCCGGGCCGCACGTCACCGAGGCCGCAGCGATCTTGCCAGAGGCCACGTGATAGGCCATCGCTGCCGCCAGCGCGCAGTGCTCGTGCCGGACATGCACCGTCTCGACGCCCGCAAGCCTCGACAGCGCCGCCGCCCAGTGCATGTTGCCGTCGCCCATCAGCACGAACAGCGTCTCGACGCCCTCGGCGACGAACGCCTCGGCGAGCGCATGATACATCGGCGTCGGTTTCATCGGACCTCGCTTGGAGTCTCTTGATGAGGGACCGGCAAGGTGTGCCAGGACTGATTTCCGGGCGCGCCGGGATCTCAGGTGACGTCCGCCCCCTTCCGCCAAGCGAGCTTGTCGAAGGCGACGTGATCGCCGAAAAAATCGACTGTCGTCGGCTCTCTCAGCGCGGCGAGCCCGGCTTTCGTGTAGACGGTGGTTGCCTGGCCCACGATGCGGTGCGGCCGCGATGTCACCCACGGATCGACGGGCATCAGCGTCGCGCCGCGCTGGATGACGTCCCAGATGTAGTAGTGATGCGGCACCACGATTCTCGGCTTCAGCCGTTGGATGATCGCCTCGACCGAGGCGAAGCTCATTACGTGCTGCGACCCGTCCACCGGCAGGAGCGCGATGTCGATGTGCCCGAGCATCTCCCAGACGTGCCCCGGCGGATCGTGCCGGTTGTCGCCCCAGTGCAGGATGCGCAACCCGCCGGTCTCGACGACGACGAGCGTATTGTCCCAGGACCGCGGGTTGTTCGGCGGCGTCACATCGGTGTCGTAGAGTTCCCGATAGACCTTCACGAAATCGTAGGTGCCGGCGCTGCTGTCGATCGAGTGCTTATCGGCGATCCCCTCGATGCACACGTCCAGGAATGCGTAGCGGCCGATCGGCCGGTCGAGCAGCACGTGCGCATCGAGCCGGTTGAGCCCGTCGTGATCGAAGTGCGCGTGCGTCGAGATGCCGATGTCGACACTCGTCATCGGCATGTCGCGCAGATACCAGTCCTTCTCGCGAGAGGGATGATTGCGCCACGGATCGACCATCACGGTCACGCCTTTGGGCGACGTGATGCGGAATGCCGAACTCCCGAAATGCGCAAGCTCGACCTCGCCCGGATCGCTCGATGCGCCGCGCATGCGTTGCAGTTCCATCATCCGGTTGTGGTTGCGCTGGCTCTGCCAGGCCACCGGCCCGCTGTCGAGGTTGATGCTGCGCATCTTCGGGTCCACGTCTCAGGGCTTCTTCGCCGCGTCCTCGTCCATGACCCCGAGAAGCCGCAGCTTGAAGTCCTCCGGCGCTTGCCGGCCAGCGTCGTCGTAGGCCTTCTTCACCGCCGCGATCGAGGGAACGAAGATGTCCTTGCGCCGGGCTCGCGTCCAGTCGCGCGAGGCGATGATCGAATCGAGCGAACCCTGGAACTGCGGCATCACCCAGCGGGCGAAGAGCTCGAAGCTCTTCATCGTGTCGGTCCGGTTTGCCCATTCGTGCGCGCGGAACATGAAGCCGCCGCAGCCGCCGCGCGAGAGCTCGATGAGCCGGTGGAGTCCCTTCGTGATCGTCTCGGGCGAGCCGACGAGGGTCGTTCCCATCTTCACGCCTTCGCGCAGCGGATCGTCGGCGCGCCCCGCCGGCCGTCCGAGCGTTTCCTCGAAGTAGGAGAGCGTCTCGATCCGCTCGCCGTGACGCACCTGGGCCAGGGCCTCCTCGTCGTCCTCCGCACAGTGCATGTTGACGACGAGGCGCCACTCTTTGCGGTCCATGGTCCTGCCGTGCTTGGCCGCTTCGTCTTCCGCGATCTTCCACTGCTGCGAAAGGGCCTCCGGTCCGCCCGGGATGCCGGCCCCGAGCGAGAGCACCGCAAGCCCATACTTGCCGGCCGCGATCATGGCTGCCGGCGTCTGTGTCGAGGCGACGGCGATTTTGAAGTGCGGGTCCGAATAGGGCGCAAGGTGCAGTCGCGCCTCGCGCATCTCGAACCAGTCGGTCTTCATCGTGACGGGCTCGTCGCACTTGAGGAGCCGCGTGATGGCATCGAGCGATTCATCCATTCGGCGGCGTTGCGTCGTCGGATCGATACACAGCATGTAGGCGTCGGAGACGAGCGCCCCCGGGCCGCAGCCGAGCATGGCGCGGCCCCGCGTCATGTGGTCGAGCTGCACGAAGCGTTGCGCCACCATGAACGGATGGTGATAGGGCAGGCTCGTGACCCCCGAGCCGAGCCGGATGTGCTTGGTGCGCTCCGCTGCCGCGGCGATGATGAGCTCCGGCGAAGCGATCAGCTCCCAGCCGGCCGAATGGTGTTCGCCGATCCAGGCCTCGTCATAGCCCAGATGATCGAGCCACTCGATGAGCTCGATGTCCCGCCGGATCGCCAGCGTCGGGTTGTCCCCCGCCCGGTGAAAGGGAGCGAGAAAGATGCCGAAGATCATGCCCTTGTGCGCCATCCTGATGTCATCCCCTGGGTTGGCGCACGCGCGGCGCCTGTGCCTTGGTCTCGATGCCGGGGACGTTAGCTTGCCGGCCCCCGTCGCGCCAGCCGCGTCGGTGCATGGTGGGCCGGCCGTCGCGCAGAGGTCCGGCGCGTCGCGCTCGCCGGCTCCCGGCTTGCACGCCGGCCGCGCCCCCTCGGAGCCGCGCTGCGACAATGGCGAAGCAACGATGCGCGGCGGCGCAAGAACCGCTGACCTGACGCTCCCTTGGCACTTGCCTGTCGCTTCGCTGTCCTGTCTCGCCGCCGTCGTCCGTCGCAGGTATCGTCCTCCAGCCGACGACATCGCCAAGTGGAGACATTCCCCTCCATGCGCACGCTCTACCTGTTCCGCCACGCAAAGTCCGACTGGAGCGATCCGGGCCAGCAGGACTTCGACCGTCCGCTGTCGCCCCGCGGGCGCAAGGCGGCGCCGCTGATGGGGCGGTGGATGGCCCGCCATCGGATCGCCCCGGCCCGCGTGCTCTCGTCTCCCGCCGTGCGCGCCCGGGAAACCTGCCGCTTGGCCTTCGCCGAACTGTCCGCCGCGCCCGATGTTCGCTTCGAGCCAGCGCTCTATCTCGCAGGCCCCGAGCGCATTCTCGATCTCGTCCGCACGACGCCCGACGCGGTCGCAAGCCTGATGATCGTCGGACACAATCCCGGCTTGCACATGCTTGCGATCGAGCTGGTGCACTCCGGCCATGAGCGCGACATCGCACGCCTTCACGCGAAGTTTCCGACCGCGGGCTTTGCAGAGATCGCTTTGCCGGTCGACAGATGGCCTGACATCGCGCCGCAGACGGGCAGGCTCGCGCGTTTCGTCACCCCGCGCGACCTCGCCGAATGACGCCTCGGGCATTCGCCACAGGGGCTTGGTGGCTACGGCTCCGCGCCGGCGAGCGACGAGCCGCCGGAGGGCCGTTGGCTGCAACGCCTCCGGTCAGCGTCGGCGTGTGCGGGCGGCGCCGCCGCAGGCGGATCGTCGCTCTGCACGGCGCCCTCGGACCGGCGCGCGCCCCTTCGCCGGCGTGCTCCACCCCCAGGAGGGTCATGCGCCAGACCTTGCCCAGGGCGCGAGCGTGAGCCGCGTCCCGCCGAGCCCTGCGAACGCCCGCATCCGGCACGTGAGCACGATGACTTGATGATGCTCGGCGGCGGCCGCCAGCGTCTTGAACATCTGTGCGATGCGCCAATCGTCGGCATAGACCAGCGCGTCGTCGAGAATGACCGGAACGGGTCGCCCCGCATCCGCGAACAGCCGGGCGAACCCGAGC
>CAYWBX010000009.1:0-2393 GCA_964456015.1 uncultured Hyphomicrobiaceae bacterium
CCGATGCTGCGGCCGCCCTTCGCCTCGTCCGGCAGGCCAATCCTGCGCGCGCCGATGCGATCGACTGGCATGACATTGCGCGGCGGGTCGGCGCCGACGTTCCGGTCTGTCTCGAGGCGCGGGCGCAGCGCCTGCAGGGCATCGGCGAGCGCCTTTCGCCGGTGCCGGCGCTGCCGCCCGTCGCGGTGTTGCTCGCCAATCCGCGCATTCCCCTTGCAACGGCGGACGTCTTCCGGGCGCTGGCGGCGTCGCAGGTTGGCCGCGCCGCGGCCGGCAATGGTCCGAGGCTGCCGCCTGCTTTCCGCGATCCCGACCATCTCATCGACTGGCTCATGTCCGGGCGCAACGATCTGGAGCCCGCGGCGCTGCGCATCTGTCCGGCGATTTCGCAGGTAATCGCGCGTCTCGCCGCATTGCCGGGCGCGCGGCTCGTGCGGATGTCGGGCAGCGGACCGACCTGCTTTGCCGTGTTTGCGTCGCTCACGCAAGCGCGGCAGGCCGAGGCCAAGCTTGCGCTGGCGGAGCCGCAGTGGTGGACCGCCGCGGCAACCCTCAGGTAGCATGCCGCGGTGGCGAGCCCGCGCTTCGGCCGCTCGCCCGATCGGCGGTCCCCGGCAACTACTGCGGCTTGCGCAAGGCGAGCAGCAGATTCGATTCGTTCTGCCGGTAGCGGTAGCCGACGCCGAAATCGATCGGGATCGCGCGGCCACGGCTGTAGAGCTCGGCGAGCTGTCTCTGATAGCGATTGGCGAAAAGCGGTATCGGCCCGAGGTAGCGCCCGAACGGTACGAGATCCCAATCGCTGCGGGCGAAGAAGCGGACGGGAATCCCGGAGTCGTCCTGGACGATGGTGTGGGCCTGCCTGAGCAGGAACTCCCGGATGCGTGAGAACGCGTCGGTGTGCATGAGGAACGAGGCGCTCTTGATGAACGCATCCGCCGAGCCGAGCCCGCGGCAGAACTCCTCGAGACTCGCGAGATGCGGCCCGCGATTGGAGACGTCGACCTGAAAGTAATAGAGGGTGCGGCCCTGGCGCTCCGCATCGGAGAAGCGGATGCGTACGCCCATCGGCGATCCTCCCGCGAGCGACGACAGCGGCTCAATCTGGCCCGCGGGTCCGAGGCGGACGAGTGTGGCATCTTCCACGGTCTTGCCGGCACGAGCGAGGAAAACATAAAGGGCCGGCAGGACGCCGCCGAGTGTGCCGCCGGCGAAGTCGGACCGCATGTTGATGGTCTTGAAAAAGCTCAGGTTGAGCACTGAGCTCAGCGCGCCCCGGATGCGCGCGATTGCGCGCCGGTTGGCCTCGGTGACTTGCGGAATGGCGCCGACGGGTTCGAGACCGCACAGCACGTAGGTCTCCGCGTCCGGGAAGAATGCATCCGCGTAGAGGAAATCGGGGCCGCTGAACATGTAAAGGAGAACGGGACGGCGCTGGCTGAGATAGGTTTCGGACCAGGCGCGGATGCGGGAAAGCTGCGCCTTCTCGAGCCTGGACCAGATGCGATCGAACTCGGCGGCGTGCCCGCGCCAGGCAGGCTCTGCCGTCCAGCGCTGGAGCGGCGAAGCAGGCGCGGGCGGCAGGCCCGCGAGGAAACGCGCGGTATCGTCGGCGGTGGCGGGTTCGGCCGATGCGGCCTTGATCTCGTCGGAAAGGAGAGGGAGGCCGCCAAGCGCGAGCAGAACGGTGCGGCGGTCGATCATTCAGCAGTCCTCTTGGTCATGCCTGCGGCGGCTGCCACGGCATAGATGAGGAGCCCTGCGGCCATGACCGCAACGCTCGCCAGTGCCTGCACCGGGCGCTCGATGACGATATAGGACATCATGAAAAGCATGACAGTGAGGAAAATCAGTGGCGTCAGCGGATAGGCCCAGACGCGATAGGGCCGCGCCAGCCCCGGCTGGCGCCAGCGCAGGACGATCACGCCCAGCACGGCAAGGAACGAGCAGAACGTCAGGCTGAACTGAATGAAGTCGAGCACGGCCTCGAAGCTCTGGAACCAGAGCAGCAGGGATGCGACGCAGGCCTGGAAAATGATGGCCGGGGTCGGAGCTCCGCTCGGCGAAACCCTGGCAAAAGGTCTGAGAAGTCGCATGTCCTCGCCCATGGCCGATGTCACCCGCGGTCCGATCCACATCAGCGCGCTGACCGTCGAGACGAGGCCGAAGCAGATCAGGGCGCCGACGATCCGGGCGCCGTTCTCTCCGAAAATGTGGCGGCCGGCGATGAGGCCGACCTCGATCTTGCCGGCCATCTCGGTCATGGGCGTCGTGATCAGGAAAACCACGTTGAGCGACACGTAGAGACACGCGACGATCAGCACCGACGCAAGGATCGAGAGCGGCAGGCTGCGGCGAGGCTGATACTCGAGCGAGACTGCCGGCTGATCCCC